>NZ_JBITLX010000009.1:218190-277792 GCF_044465625.1 Actinoplanes sp. NPDC049599 | reverse complement strand
GGACCCGGTCAACCCGGACCCGGTCAACCCGGACCCGGTCAACCCGGACCCGGTCAACCCGGACCCGGTCAACCCGGACCCGGTCAACCCGGACCCGGTCAACCCGGACCCCGCGAGAGCCGGGTGATCGTCGGGCAGCACCACGACCATCGGGTCGCGGAGCAGCGGGTGCACCGTCACCGGGCCCGGTGGCGTGATCGGTGTGTCCCAGGACGCGATGACCGCCATGTCGAGGCGGCCCGCGACCACCTCGTCGACGCCCTCGTCGGAGGTGATGTCCGTGACGGTCAGGTCGGCGTCCGGGTAGCGGTGGCGCAGAGCGGTAAGGGCCGGTGGCAGCAGGTGCAGCGCCGCCGCTTGGAAGGCGCCGATGCGCAGCCGCAGCGAGAGGCGACCGAGCAGCCCGTCGAGTCCTCGCACGGCCCGCTGGGTCTCCTCGTCGATGACCTTCCCGTGCCGGGCGAGCAGGGCACCGGCTGCGGTGAGCGAGGCGCCTCGTGGCCCGCGGTGCACCAGCGGCGTCCGCAGCTCGCGTTCGGCCTTCGCGAGCTGCTGGGTGATCGCGGCGGGCGTCCGGCCCAAGGCCTGGGCCGCGCCGGCCATCGAACCATATCGGTCGATGAGCGCGAGCAGCTGCAGCTGGGCCGGCTCCATGCGTGAAGAATATCGAATGCTGACTGTCACAAACGGGCGTTCTCTTCACGCTGGGAGAACCGCACGCTGGGGTCATGCCCACTCACCTGCCAACCTTCGTGATCACCACCTGGCTGCTGGCAATGCTCCCCGGCGCCGGTCAGGCCCTCATGGTGCGCCAGACCCTGCGGGGCGGGCTGCGCGCGGCGTGGGCCGGCATCGCGGGCACGGCGACCGGCCTGCTGATCTGGACGACCGCGGCGGCCGCGGGACTGTCGGCGGTGGTGCTGGCCAACCCGGCCGCATACACGCTGATCCGTGCCGCAGGTGGCGGGATCCTCGCCCTCCTGGGGCTGAGCACTCTGCTGTCCCTACGCCGGAAGGCAACGCCACCAAGCGAGACGCCGCCGGCAGGCGAGACAGCACCCGCAGGCGAAACGCCACCCGCACGCGAGGCGCCGTCGGCAGGCGAGACAGCACCCGCAGGCGAGACGCCACCCGCACGTGAGACGGCACCGGCAAGCGAGACGGCACCGGCAAGCGAGACGCCACCCGCACGCGAGACGCCGTCGGCAGGCGAGACGCCGTCGGCAGGCGAGACGCCACCGGCAAGCGAGGCGGCATCGGTTGGCGAGACACCGCTGGTAAGCGAGAAGGCATCGGTTGGCGAGGCGGCAGCTGCGCTGTGGGGTGGGTATCTCGCTGGGTTGGCCACGAACCTCGGCAATCCCAAGGCGGGCGTTTTTGCGATCTCCCTCCTTCCGCAGTTCGTGACGTCGGATGGGCCGGTGTTCTGGTCCAGCGTCGTCCTCGGCGCGCTGTGGGCGCTGGTGACGGCATGCTGGTACGTCTTGTTCACCTGGGCGGTGAACCGGGGGCGGTCGTTCGCCTCGCGGCCGGCGGTGCACCGGCGGCTGCAGGCTGTCACCGGCGGTGTTCTCGTTCTGCTCGGGGTGGCCGTCGCGGCCGGGGTCTGAGTCATGCCAGTTCGGGCCAGACGTGCGGCTCCAGGTAGTTGTGCACCCCGCGGAAGAACCAGTCGGCGAGGTCTCGTAGCCGTTCCAGGCAGTCGGTGTAGTAGCTCGTCGGCTCCGGGCGGCGGAAATTCGGGTGCGAGGTCCATTCCGCCGCGAAGTGGGAGAGGTAGAAGTAGCCCTCGGCCAGCCAGCGGGGCAGGTCGTCGTGCTGGTGAACATCTCGCAGCCGGCCCGCATGGCCGCCTCCAGCCGCTGGAACGCCGGCCGGTCCCAGTCCAGGTCGATCCGCAGCCGCAGCAGGAAACTGCCGTCCGCCGCCTCGAACTCCTCGCGCAACACGCTCAGCACCTCGTCCACGGCCCGTATCCTCCTGGACCGGTACGACAGTTCCGCACGAGCAGCTGGACAGATCTGCGGACGCTGGTCGCGCTGGTGCCTGGCCTACGCGAGGGCTGCCGGAAACCCGCAGCCGAGATGGGCGGGCGTCGGGAGGAGCAGGATGACGCGGGCGACCGCTCCGACCGGCGCGCCGGTCACCATCACCTCGGCCTCCGCCGTCGGTGACCGCCGCTGCGAGTCGATCGAGTTCGTCGGCCACGAGGGCGGATCGTGATCGCGGTCACCCGCTACGACGACGAGAGCGGACGTCGCCCGGTCGACTACACCAAGGCGCGCGTCACGCGAGCCAGCCCGGGCGGATGAGGCCCGCCTCGTACGCGTAGATCACGACCTGCGCCCGGTCGCGGGCGCCGAGCTTGACCATCGTGCGGCTGACGTGGGTCTTCGCGGTCGCCGGGCTGATCACCAGGCGGGCCGCGATCTCGTCGTTGGACAGTCCCTCGCCGACCAGCACCATGACCTCGCGCTCCCGATCGGTGAGCGGCTCCAGCCGCTGCTCGGCCTCGCCGGGCGGCGCCGCGGTGCGCCCGCGTCCGCCCGGGGCGGCGAACTCGCCGATGACCCGCCGGGTGACGCTCGGCGACAGCAGGGCGTCACCGGCCGCGACGGCCCGCACGGCGCGCAGCAGCTCGACCGGTTCGGTGTCCTTGACCAGGAAGCCGGACGCCCCGGTGCGCAGCGCCTCGAAGACGTACTCGTCCAGCTCGAACGTGGTCAGGATGACCACCCGGGTGCCGGTCAGCGCCGGGTCCGCGGCGATCCGGCGGGTGGCCTCGAGCCCGTCGACCCCGGGCATCCGGATGTCCATCAGCACCACGTCCGGCCGGGTCTGGCCGGCCAGCCGCACCGCCTCCAGCCCGTCGCCGGCCTCGGCGACGACCTCGATGTCCGGCTCGGCGTTCAGCAGCGCCCGGAACCCGGCCCGGACCAGCGCCTGGTCGTCCGCGAGCAGAACCGAGATCATGCGACACCCCTCCACGGGCCCCGCCCGGGCCGGGCCGGACCCCATCATGCGAGTTCCCCCGCCATCATGCCGACCACGGGCGACCGCGCGAGCCAGCCCGCCAGGCAGACTCCCCCGCCAAACACGCGAACCCGCCCAGCCAGGCCAGACGATGCGAGCTCCCGATCATGCCGGCCAACGCGAGACCGCGAACGCGTGAGCTCGCTCGTCCGGACCGAACCACGCAGACTCCTCCGCCACCACGCCGACCACACACGACCGCGCGAGCCCCACCCCGCCAGGCCAGACCATGCAGACTCCCCGCCACCACGCGAGCCCGCCCGGCCAGGCCAGTTCCTCCACCACACCGAGCGACGCGGGACCGCGGACGCGCGGGCCGCCCGGCCGGACCGGACCGGACCGAACTCCCCGCCACGACGCCGACCGGCGCGGAACCCGGCCACGCGTGCCCGCCCAGCCAGCCACCACGCCGACCAACGCGGAACCCAAGCCACGCGAACCCACCCCGCCAGCCACCACGCCGACCAACGCGGAACCGCGGCTGTGCGGGCCCGATCGCCTGCCCGGATCGGCGTCATCTCGTGGTTGCCGGTGTTGTGGGCAGGGTGACCGAGACCAGGTAGCCGCCGTCCGGTAACGGCCCCGCCGACAGGGCGCCGCCCAGGCTCGCTGCCCGGGCTCGCATCCCCGCGATGCCGCTGCCGGCGTCGCTTGCCGCCGCTTCGTCGTCCGGGTTCGGTTTCGGGGGTGGGCCTGGGCCTTCGTTGCGGATTGCCAGCCGGAGCTCGTTCGGTGCGTACTCGACCGCGACCGTGGCTGCCGCGCCTGTGGATGCGTGTCGGCGGACGTTGGTCAGGGCTTCCTGGACTATTCGGTAGGCTGCGCGGTCCACCTCTGCCGGCAGGGCGCGGCGCTCGCCCACGGTTTCCGTGGTCACCGGCAGGCCCGCGTCGGCCGTGAGATCTGTGAGGCGGTCCAGGCCCAGCGCGGGCTGGCGGGGCGCCGCCTCCTCCTCCGGGCGCAGGACGCCGAGCACTGCCCGGACCTCTCGCAGCGCCTCGGAGCTGGCGGTCTTGATCGCAGCCAGCGCCTCGCGGGCTTGTTCCGGGCGGTTGTCCATCAGGTGCAGGCCGACGCCGGCCTGCACGTTGATCAGCGACAGGTGGTGGCCGAGCACGTCGTGCAGCTCGCGGGCGATGCGGAGGCGTTCGTCGGCGGCCTGGCGGCGTTCTTGTTCCTCCTGGGCGCGGGCGCGTTCGGCTTGGGCCTTGGCCATCTCGGCGAGGTAGGTGCCGCGGGCGCGGGCGGCGCCGCCGA
The DNA here is from genome assembly GCF_044465625.1 of Actinoplanes sp. NPDC049599. Taxonomy (NCBI): domain Bacteria; kingdom Bacillati; phylum Actinomycetota; class Actinomycetes; order Micromonosporales; family Micromonosporaceae; genus Actinoplanes; species Actinoplanes sp. NPDC049599. Next base: position 273,502 of record NZ_JBITLX010000009.1, on the reverse strand, counting down.
TGAAGGTGGTCAGGGCCAGGCCCAGGACGGTCAGCACCGCGTCGCGCACGGTCGGGCGGGCCGCCGCCGGCAGGCCCAGCGGGTCGGCGGCGAACCAGAAGATCAACAGGTACGCGAGGTAGCCGACGGCTGTCACGATCAGGGCGGCGCGGCGCCGGCCGTCGCGCACCGCGGTGAACAGCGCGATGACCGGGGCGACCGCGTAGGTCCAGGTCGGGGTGGACAGGGTCGCGTAGCCGACGGTGGCGGCGCCGGCGACCGCCAGCACCGCGATCGGGGCGCGGCTGCGCCAGGCCAGGGCCAGCGGGCCGACCAGCAGCAGCGTGCACGCGATGAGGTCGCGCGGATGGGCGAGGTGGGCGGCCTCGCTCCAGTTGCCGAAGACGTGGAAGCTGAGGGCGGCGATGATCGCGCCGGGCCAGTGCCGCTGCCGCAACCGCCGGCCAGCGGCGCCCGGCCGGACACCGCCGCCCAGCCGCCCGACGGAGCCAGTCCGGACACCGCCACCCAGCCGCCCGGCAGAGCCAGTCCGGACACCGCCGCCCAGCCGGCCACCTGCCCGCCCCCGTTTGCGCCGGACGGCAGCCGCACTCTCCCGACCCGGCGACCAACCATCGCCGCCGGACTCCGCAGGGCCGGCCGGCGGGTGTTGTGGCCCCCGGTCTCGCACGGATCGAACCTACGGCACCCCAGCTCACCCGGGCATCCGTCGGAGAGCGACACCTCGTTACGCCCCAGGGAGTACCCCGGGCGGCGTCTACCCCACCGGAGGTACGGCTCACCGCGTACCGGATGCTCCGCCGGGGCGACGCGGCCCGGCGCCGGATCGGCGAACCTGGAGTCAGTCCCGCCACGTCCCAGGAGGTCAGCGTGTATCCCAGCGATCCCACCCGGTCCGGCCAGCATCGGCTCCGGACCTCCGACACCGAGCGCGAGCAGGTCGCCGAGCTGCTGCGGGCCGCGATGGCCGAAGGCCGGCTCACCCTCGAGGAGGGTGAGGAACGGCTCGGCCAGGTGTACGCCGCCAAGTTCCGCGACGAGCTCGCCCCGCTCACCGCCGACCTGCCCGACCAGGGCCGCCGCGCCCTGGCCGAGACCCCGCAGGCGCGCGCCGCGACACGCCGGGACGTGCGTCGGCACGCCGGCTTCGTGGCGCTGATCGCGGTCGCCCTGACCGGGCTCTGGGCGCTGTCCGGCGCGCACTTCTTCTGGCCCGCGATTCCGCTGGTCTTCCTGGTCATGGGCCTGATGCGGCACGCCCGGTACGGCCGCTACCGCCCCGAGTACAGCTACCGGCACCACGTCGCGCCGTGGAACGCACCGAGCCACAGGTGATCCAGAACACTCCACAGTAGACGTGGCGGTCGTTGCCCACCCCCTCCCGCTCTGCGACAGTTACGCGGTTTACCCCCGGCCGCCCCCGCGCCGGGGGCCACGGGGAGGGGTGGGCACCACCATGATGGGTCCGTCGCACGCACTGTCGGGCGCGGCTGTCTGGCTGGCCGGCAGTTATGCCCTGGACCACTTCGCCGGCTACGCCCAGTCACCGCTCGCGATCGCGGTGGGTACGGCCGTCTGCTCGGGCGGCGCCCTGCTGCCCGACCTGGACCTGTCCGGCAAGGTCACCAGGAACCAGGGCGGCGCGACCGTCGCCCGGACGTTCGGGGTGTTCTCGCTGTTCATCGCCGAGGTCATCGAGAAGATCTCGCTCGGCGTCTACACCGCGACCAAGCTGAGCCGGGACCCGCGCCGCAACAACGGGCACCGCACGTTCACCCACACGCTGCCGTTCGCCGGGCTGGTCGGCTGGGGTACGACGGCACTCTGCGCCGGCTACGGCAAGTGGGCGGTGGTGGCCGTGGTGTTCTTCATGGCCGGCCTGGCCCTGCGCGGGCTGTTCGACCAGTGGGCCGAGCGGGCCGGCTGGTTGATCGTCACGCTGGCCGCGGGCGTGATCGCCTGGTTCACCGCGGCGAGCCTGCCGGGCGACCGCGGCTATCCGATGCTGGGCTTCGCGGTCGGGGTGGGGTGCGTGGTGCACCTGCTGGGCGACATGATCACCAAGAGCGGCGTACCGATCCTCTGGCCGATCCCGACCGGCCGCCGGATGTGGCGGATGATCGGCTTGCCGAAGGGGATCGCCATCAGCGCCGGCAGCCGCAGCGAGGTGCTGGTGCTGCGCACCCTGTTCACGCTGATCGCGCTGCTGTCGATGTTCGGCATGTTCGCCCCGCACCTGTTGCAGCGCCTGGACCTGGACGCCTGGGCCGACGGCTGAGCCCGGCCCGGGGCCGGGCCGGAGCCTGAGCCCAGGGGCTGGGGCCGGGGTCGAGGCCGAGGCCGAGGCCGAGGCCGAGGCCGGGGCCGGGGCCGGGGCCTGGGTCGGGGCCTGAGCCCAGGGCCGGGGCCGGGCGGGCTCGCTGCCGGAGTTCGACGTGCTGGAGCGGCCGCCGGCCGGGCTGCGCCGCTCAGGTGAGCACCGGGAACGGCTGGGCCGCGCTCCGGCCGGTCGCGGCCTCGATGAAGTCGACCGGCGGCGCCATCGCGGCGAGCAGGGCCGCCGTGTGCGCCAGGCCGTCGGCCGGCACGTGCGGCGGCAGGTCGAGGGCGCGCTGGACGTCGAGCAGGTGCACGGTCGCTTCCAGGATGCCGATGCTGACAACCTCGTCGAGACGCAGGACCGCCAGCCCGTGATAGTCCACCGGGACGGGGCCGCGCCGGCGCGCGGCCGCGATCGCATCCGGACCGGCGCCGGCGAACCGGTCGATCAGCTGCGCGATGCTGTACGTGACCGCGTCCTCGCGGGCGCCGGCCGCGTTCCAGTCCCGGAGGCGGTGCGCGGCTCCACCCGGGGCGTTGAAGTCCCGCAGGAGCTCGGCGGCCGTGGCGTGGGTGGGCTCCGCTTCACTCACCCGGTCGACCAGGCGCGGGAAGGTGAACGGCCACGAGGCGGCGTGCGCGTACAGGCTGCGGAGGTCCCAGTCGCCGAGCCGGGTCGGCAGCTTCCACTGCTCCTCCGCCGTCGTCCGGCCGCACTCCGCCCAGGCTGACCAGAGCGCGTCGAGCGTCGTGAGGCGATCGTCGAACGTCATTCTTCGACCCTATCGAGTCCACGTCCGGGCGGGGCCGCGATTCAAAGGCTATTCATAGATTTACATGCTTCAATGCAAATTCCGGACCGACCCCGGCTCCCACGAGGAGGAATCCCATGACAGGACAGCCCGACGAGATCCCCGCCGACAACGACGCGTACGTGCGGGAGGTGCACGACAAGGGCCTGCGATTTGATCTCCGGACGATGTCGCGGCGACGGATGCTGACCGCACTCGGCGGCGCCGGCGTGCTGACAGCCGTCGGCGGCCGGCTGCTCACCGACCAGACCCCCGCCGCGGCGGCCTGCGTGGCCGAGGTCGAGTCCGAGACCGCCGGCCCCTACCCGGCCGACGGCAGCAACGGCGTCGAGATCCGTACGGTCTCCGGCGTCGTGCGCAGCGACATCCGCTCGTCGTTCGGCGGCGCCACCGGCGTCGCGGGCGGCATCGGCCTCACCTTCTCGCTGACCGTCCTCAAGCTGAGCTGCGCCCCGCTGGTCGGCGCGGCGGTGTACGCGTGGCACTGCGACCGCGAGGGCCGGTACTCGCTGTACTCCAGCGGCGTCACGAACCAGAACTATCTGCGCGGCATCCAGGCCACGGACTCCACCGGCACGGTCACGTTCTCCAGCGTCTACCCCGGCTGCTACGCCGGGCGGTGGCCGCACATCCACTTCGAGGTCTACGCCTCGCTGGCGGACGCGACCAGCGGCCGCGGCCCGATCGTCAAGACCTCGCAGATCGCCCTGCCCAAGGCGACCTCGTCGGCGGTGTACGCGACCGTCGGCTACAGCCAGAGCGTGACCAACCTCAGCCGGATCACCCTCGCCACCGACAACGTCTTCCGCGACGACCTGGCGGCCCGTGAGATGGCCACGGTCACCGGCAACGTGACCACCGGATACCACGCCGGCCTGACCATCTCGGTGAAAGGCTGACACCACCGGCCGGGGCCGGGTCGTTCCGCCACCCGCCGCGAGCAGGCGATCCGGTCCCGGCCGATGACGTTGACCTGGCGCACCGCGGGCGAGGAGGGCCGGGCCTGGATGCTGCGGCACATCAGCGACGCGGGCTTCCGGTGGACGCCGCCGCCCCCACTGCCGGTGCCCCGCAAGAACGCGGCCGACCGGACGGTGCGGCGGCGGCTCCGGGCGCCGGCCGTTCCGCCCGGGCCGCGGCCCGCCGTCCTGAAGGCCCTGAGCCGGGACGAGCTCTGCCAGCTGTACGAGGATGCGGAGCGGCGCACCGGGTTCCGGGCGCATCCGGACCCGGAGGCCCGGCACCAACTGTTCCCCGGGCACGGGGCCGAGCGGGGTCTGTGGGAGTGCCGCGTGCTGCTGCACATGGTCGACGGGGAACGGGCCAGAGGATCGCTGGCGGTGCTCCCTGAGACGTTCCTCTCCCGGCCGCCCGTCCGCCTGGTGCGACAGACAACGAGGACCACGGCCGGCGGAAGAGCGCGCTGCTGTCGGCCTGCTCGCCGGCGTCACGATCCGCGCTCGGCACCGGCGCGCGGCCGGACGCGGTCAACCCGAGTGATCGCGGTTCGGCGGGGTCGCCCGGCGGAGTTTCACCGCCAGCAGGACCAGCCACAGCCAGCTCACGGACACGCACACCCGCTGCCACATCCCCGCCGCTGACGCCCACGGCTCCACCCCGCTGAAGCCCATCGTCGCCAAGACGAACAGCACCCCGAAGGCCACCCCGCTCAGCACCGAATACCCCGCGAACCAGCCCGCACCGCGCCGTCCGAACGCCACGCCGGCCGTCAGCATCGCCAGGGTCAGCGCCGCGAAGCCCGGGAGTGAGAAGGCCAGGTCGTGCAGCCGGCCGTGCCAGGTGAGCGGGGTCGCCGCCGTCGGGTAGCCGGCCACCGGGTCGGTCAGGAACATGCCCGCGCCGATCAGGCCCACGCCCCAGATCGTCACCAGCAGCGGCACGGCCAGGGCACCCGGGCCGGGGCGCAGGGCCCGCCGCAGCCCTGCCGCGAACAGCACCACCAGCACGCCGCAGACCACGAAGTTCGCGATCTGGGCCCAGCCCTGCGGCCCGAGCGCCAAGGAGCTGACCGGATGGCGGAGCGGCGAATACCCGTGGCCCTTCACCACACCCGCCACGACGTGGACCGCCGTGAAGAGCGGGCCGGCGAGCAGGCCGGCGAGGAGCAGCCGGCTGGGGCGGCGGGACGGTGGCCGCTCAGGGGTGGCGGCCGCCACGGCTGTCAACGTCGTCATGCTGTCAACCGTAGTTGACAGGTCCGGCGGCTGTCAACCTTGGTTGACACGAGTGCTCAGGCGGCGTCGGCGTAGCACTCCACGATCGACACGTCGAGGGGGAAGCGGACCGCCGTTTCGCCGAACAGCAGCTCGCCGGCCTTGGTCGCGCTGGCGCGGACCGCCTCCGCGACCCGTTCCGCCTCCTCCGCCGGGCAGTGCACGCCCACCTCGTCGTGCACGAACAGGACCAGCTCGGCGCGGGTGCCCTCCAGTGCCGTCCGCAGCGTCGCCAGCAGCACCAGCGCCCACTCGGCCGCCGTCGCCTGGATGACGAAGTTGCGGGTGAAGCGGCCGCGCGCCCGGCCCGAAGCGCCGCCCTGGGGCTCGGCCGAGCCCGCCTCCTCCGGGGGCTCCAGGCCCGCTTCGCGCCAGGCCGTGGACGCCGGCGGGCAGGTGCGGCCCAGCCAGGAGCGGACCAGGCCGCCCGCCTCGCCGGTGCGGGCGGCAGCCTCCACGTATTCGAAGGCCGTCGGGTAGCTCTGCCGCAGCACCGCCAGGGCCGGGATCGCCGCTCCGCCGGTCTGGCCGTACATGGCGCCGAGCAGGGCGATCTTGGCTTTGGGGCGGTCGCCGCCGAACGAGTCCGCGGCCAGCGCCGCGTAGAGGTCGCCCGCCGCGCCGGCCCGGGCCAGCCGGGCGTCGCCGGAGACCGCCGCCAGCACGCGTGGCTCCAGCTGGCCCGCGTCGGCCACCACGAAGCGCCAGCCCGGGTCGGCGACCACCGCCCGACGGACCACCTTGGGCACCTGCAGGGCGCCACCGCCGCGGGTCGCCCAACGGCCGGAGACCACGCCGCCCGGGACGTATTCCGGGCGGAAGCGGCCCTCGCTGACCCAGGCGTCGCGCCAGGCCCAGCCGTGTGCCGTCCAGATCCGGTAGAGCTCCTTGTATTCGAGCAGGGGTTTCACCGCCGGGTGCTCGACCTGGCGCAGCACCCAGGCCCGGGTGTTGGGCACCTCGATGCCGGCCCGGGAGAACGCGCGCAACACCTCGGCCGGGGAATCCGGGTGCAGGCCGTGCACGCCGAACGCCGCGTTGACCTCGGCGGCCAGCTCGGCCAGCCGGCGGGGCGGGCCGACCGGCTGAGGCGGGCCGAGCAGGTCACGCAGCAGCTGGTCGTGGATGTCGGCGCGCCACGGCAGGCCGGCGTGGCCCATCTCGGCGCCGACCAGGGCCCCGGCGGACTCGGCGGCCACCAGCAGGCCGAAGCGCCCGGGCTGCCCGGTGGCCGCGATCTTGCCGTGCTGGTCCGCGTACACCCTGGTCAGGGCCTCGAGGGCGACGGAGCCGGCGGCGGCCGGCGGCCCGGACAGGGCATCAAAGAGCGCGCCCTGGGCGAAGCCCGGCGGTTGGGGCAGCCGCGGCGGCGGGTCGGCGGGCACCGGGGCGCCGGTCAGCCGGGCCCAGGCCGCGGCCAGCGCCCGGGGCTCGCCCCAGCGGCCCGCGTGGCCCAGCACCAGGGCCTCGGTCAGCTCGACGTCGTGGCAGCGGCGCACCCGGACGCCGGCGCGCAGCAGCGCGGGATAGCCCTCGGTGGTCGCCGCCCAGAGCCAGCGGGGATGCTCGGCGGCCTCGCGGGCGGTGATCGCGGCGGGCAGGTCGGCGAGCCGGACCGGCGCTCCCGCGGGCCGGCCGTCGGGGTGCACGTCCTGCCAGCGGCCGGAGCCGTGCCAGCTTCCGTCGTCGGAGACCACCGCTACCAGCACGGGGTCATTCTGCCGTCCGGGTACGACACTTTCAGGTGCCGAGCAGGCCTTCGAGCAGCTCCAGTGACTTTTCGATGTCGACGGCCGGGTCCAGCAGCCACTGCGTCTGCAGCCCGTCGGAGGCGGCGATGATCAGGGCGGCGGCGGCCCCGGGGGTGATGTCCGGGCGGATCCGGCCGGCCCGCTGCTCCGTCTCGATCAGCTCGGTGAGGAACCGCCGGAGGTGGGCGAAGCGCTGCCCGAAGAACTCCCGGGACGGCTCGTGGCCCTCCTCCAGCGCGCCCGCCACCAGCGTGGAGTAGAGCTGGACCAGGCCGGGGACGCCGTGGTTGCGGCGGGCCGCATGGGTCATCAGCCCGACCACGGAGACGTCCGGCGGCACCGGGTCCTCGACGATCGAGCGTTCCTCGGCGGCCCGGTAGACCTCGATCAGCAGCTCCTCGCGGGAGGCGAAGTAGTGCTTGAGCGCGGCGTGCGACACCCCGATCGCCTCGCCGATGGCCCGCAGCGAGGTGCCCTCGGCGCCGCGTTCGGCAAAGACCTCGATGGCCCGGTCGAGGATCTCCCGGCGCCGCCGGACGCCTTTGCCGTACGCGCCGCGCCGGGCGATGGTGGGGGCCTCGTCCATCCGGCCATCGTAGGCCACAAAAACTTCCGTGCGGAGGTTTTCATTGTTACGGTCGTGTGATGAGACTCGACATTCCCGCGCTGCTCGCCGCCCTCACCCTCGAGGAGAAGGCCGCGCTCCTGGACGGTGCCGACTTCTGGCGTACGCAGCCGGTCGAGCGCCTCGGCATCCCCGGCATCATGGTCACCGACGGGCCGCACGGCCTGCGCAAGCAGGCCGGCGAGTCGGACCACGTCGGGCTCAACGACAGCGTCCCGGCCACTTGCTTCCCGCCCGCCGCCGGTCTCGCCTCCACCTGGGACCCGGGCCTACTGGGCCGGATCGGCGAGGCGCTCGGCCTCGAGTGCCGCGCCGAGGAGGTCGCCGTGCTGCTCGGCCCGGGCGTCAACATGAAGCGCTCGCCGCTGTGCGGGCGCAACTTCGAGTACTTCTCCGAGGACCCGCTGCTCGCCGGCGAGCTGGGGGTGGCGCTGGTCAACGGGATCCAGAGCACCGGGGTGGGCGCCTCGCTCAAGCACTTCGCCGCCAACAACCAGGAGACCGAGCGGATGACGGTCTCCGCCGACGTCGACGAGCGGACCCTGCGGGAGATCTACCTGCCGGCCTTCGAGCGGGTCGTCACCGGGGCCCAGCCGTGGACGGTGATGTGCGCGTACAACAAGATCAACGGTGTCTACGCGAGCGAGGACCCCTGGCTGCTCACCCAGGTGCTGCGCGACGAATGGGGCTTCACCGGCCTGGTCGTCTCCGACTGGGGTGCGGTCAACCGCCGCGACGCCGGGGTGGCGGCAGGCCTGGACCTGGAGATGCCCTCCTCCGGCGGCGCCGGCACCCGGGTCATCCTGGACGCGGTCAAGGCCGGCACGCTCAGCGAGGCCGACGTGGACCGGGCGGTGACCCGGGTGCTGACGCTGGTCGACCGGGCCCAGCCGGCGCTCGCGCCCGGGCAGACCTTCGACGCCGACGCGCACCACGCGCTGGCCCGCGAGGCCGCCACCGCCAGCGCCGTCCTGCTCAAGAACGACGGCGGCATCCTTCCGCTGGACCCCCAGGCCGGTGGCCCGGTCGCGGTGATCGGTGAGTTCGCCCGCTCGCCACGCTTCCAGGGCGCCGGCTCCTCGCAGGTCAACCCGACCCGGGTGGAGTCCGCGCTGGACGCCCTGCGGACGGCGCTGGACGGCCGGCGCGAGGTCACCTTCGCGCCCGGCTTCGTGATCGAATCCGCCGCCGCCGACCCGGAGCTGGTCGCCGAGGCGGTCCGGACCGCCACGGACGCCGAGGTCGCCGTGGTCTTCCTGGGCCTGCCGCCGTCGTACGAGTCGGAGGGCTACGACCGCGCGCACATGGACCTGCCGGCACACCAGATCGAGCTGCTGCACGCCGTCGCGGACGTCAACCCGCGCGTCGTGGTCGTGCTCTCCAACGGCTCGGTCGTCACGGTCGCGCCCTGGCAGGACCGGGCGCAGGCGGTGCTGGAGGGCTGGCTGCTCGGCCAGGCCGGCGGCGCCGCGACCGCCGACCTGCTGCTCGGCGCCGCCGACCCGGTGGGCCGGCTCGCCGAGACCGTCCCGGTCCGCTTCGCGGACAACCCGGCGATCGGCGCGTTCCCCGGCGAGCTCGGCCACGTCCGGTACGGCGAGGGCCTGCTGATCGGCTACCGCTGGTACGACGCGCACCGCCTCGACGTGGCGTACCCGTTCGGCCACGGCCTGTCCTACACCACCTTCGACTACACCGACCTGACCACCGCGATCCGCGCCGACGGCGACCAGCCGCTGGTCGACGTCACCGTCACGGTCGTCAACACCGGCACCCGCGCCGGCCGCGAGACGGTCCAGCTCTACGTCACCGACCCGCAGGCCACCGTCTACCGGCCCGAGCAGGAGCTGCGCGCGTTCGGGCAGGTCACGCTCGCGCCGGGCGAGAGCGGCTCGGTGACGCTGACCCTGGACGCCCGGGCCTTCGCGTTCTGGCACACCACCGCCCGGGGCTGGGTCGTCGAGGGCGGCGAGTTCGGGCTGCGGGTCGGCGCGTCCTCCCGAGACATCCGGCTCACCGGCACGATCACGCTGGCCGGCCAGGGCTACCTGACGCCGCTGACCGCCGAGTCGGACGTCGACGCCTGGCTGGCGCACCCGGACGCCGGCCCCTGGCTGCGCGAGCAGCTGGGCGAGGGCATGTTCACCGCCATGCTGTCCGACCCGACCAACGGCCAGATGATGCGCGCGATCCCGCTGGTCCGGCTGTCCCGCTTCCCCGGCTTCCCGGTCACCGAGCCCGACGTCGAAGCCGCGGTGCAGCGCTTCTCCGCCGCCCGGTGACCGCGGCCGTCGACGCCGGGCCCACCGAACAGGCCCGCCGGGCCCGGGTCGCGGTCGCCGCCCTGTTCCTCACCAACGGCGCGCTCTTCTCGAACGTGGTCCCCCGCTATCCGGAGATCAAGGAGGCCCTGGACCTCAGCAACACCCTGTTCGGCACAGCCGTGGCCGCGGGACCGCTGGGCGCGCTGACCGGCGGGCTGTTCGCCTCCGCGGCGATCCGCCGGTTCCGCTCGTCACGCACCGGCGCCATCGGCATCGCGCTGATCGCGGCCGCGTTCCTGCTGGTCGCGGCGGTGCCGAACTGGTGGCTGCTGGCCCTGGTGCTGCTGGTGGCCGGCGGCGCGGACGCCATCGTCGACGTCGCGCAGAACGCACACGGACTGCGGGTCCAACGCCTCTACGGCCGCTCGATCGTCAACTCGTTCCACGGCCTGTGGAGCGTCGGCGCGGTGCTCGGCGGCCTGATGGGCTCGGCCGCGGCGGGCCTGCGGGTGTCGCTGGGCGTGCACCTGGCGGTGGCCGGGGCGGTGTTCAGCGCGGTCGCGCTGATCGCGTACCGGTTCATGCTGCCGGGCGCGGAGGACGCCGAGCGCGCCGCGCCGACGGAGACCGGGCCGGTCCCGGCCCGGCGATCCTTCACCTGGCCGGCGGTACGGATGCTCGCCGCGCTCGGCGCCCTCGCGGCCTTCGGGGCGCTGGTCGAGGACGCCGGCGCCTCGTGGGGCGCGCTCTTCCTCACCGACTACCTCAGCGCCGGGGCCGCCACCGCCGGCCTGGCGTTCGTCGCCCTCCAGGTCGCCATGACGGTGGGCCGCCTGCTGGGCGACCGGGTGGTCGACCGGTTCGGCCAGCGCACGGTGACCCGGGCCGGCGGCGCGCTCGCGGCCGCCGGCATGGGCCTGGCCCTGACCTGGCCGTCGGTCGGCACCGCGCTGGCCGGCTTCGCGCTGGCCGGCCTCGGCACGGCGACCCTGGTGCCGGCGGCGATGCACACCGCGGACGAACTGCCGGGGCTGCCGCACGGCGCGGGCCTGACCATCGTGAGCTGGCTGCTGCGGGTCGGCTTTCTGCTGTCGCCGCCGCTGGTGGGCCTGGTCGCCGACCTGACCAGCCTGCGGTTGGGGCTGCTGAGCGTGGTGGTCGCCGGGGTGGGGACGCTGGTGCTGGGCCGGGTGCTGCTCAACCGCGCTCCGGATACGAAACACGACCTCGCCGTCCCCGAAGCTGCCGTCTGATTCGGCTCAGCGACGTCCGCCCAGTCCAGGCTTGGACCTGAGTGGAGCGCCGGTGCGCTCGCGGCTGCGGGGGTGCGCTCCCGGATGCTGGACGCGGGCACCAGTCCCGGATACCGGTCAACCGTCCCACCCACTGAACACCTCCTGCCCCAAACCACCCCAAAAGCCACCGCGGCGCACGTTTGCGGCGATCTTGTGGCGGGGTGGTGTGGGTGGAGTCTTTTGCGTGGTTGGTGTATCGGGCGATGGCAATAGCCCGCCGGAGTGACGTGGGCCGCGCGCCGACCGCCACCGACGCGCAAGATTTCGATCTTGTTGAATTGGTGTGAGCTCCGAACCTCAAGTCCACAAGATCGACAATTCGCTGCCCGCTTCGTGACTTTTACGCCCTTTGTTCCCTTAGGATTCCTGCGATGTGAGAATCCTGCTCAATATGTGGGCCAGTGCTGCGGGTTCGGCGGTGGCAGGCGCGATCGGCGAGGACGTCGCCAACCTGACCCTGGACCTACGGCAATGCTTGGCGCGGCCGTTTCGGCGCGGCAGAAGCGTGTCGCCCGTCCGGGGGATGGCGATCGATCATCACACCAGCCGTGCAAAAGACTCGGAGCTCACCACATTGCTACATGATCGCCGATTGCAGCAGGCAACCGCCGCCGGCGGCGCGGAAAGGCGAGCAGGCAAGAACCGTCGCAAGCGGTGAGGAAGGCACCCCGCAACGCCCACGCAATGATCGGCGCGCTGGCGGTCCGCATACCGGGCTGGCAGGTCCTGACCGGCGGCTCGGCCGCGGCGGCGCAGGGAGTTGTCCGTCGCCTGCGCCCACGGGACAGGAGCCTGGTCCACCCCGATCCGCGGCAGGGGCCTGTCCGTCGATGCGTCTGCGGAACGACGGGTTGCCCGGCTGCGGCCGTTGCCCGGCCTGGCTGCGGCGAACCAGCCGTGCAGGAGACTCAACTCCTCGGGCGGCGGGGCTGAGCGGCGCGAACGCCCGGGCGGCGCCGCTCCCCCGTGGAACGGCGCCGCCCGGTGTTCGTGCGGAGTTACTTGGTGGCGCCTGCGGTCAGGCCCGACTGGATCTGGCGCTGGAAGAACGCGTACACGATGATCATCGGGAGGATCGAGAGCGTGAGGGCCGCGAACAGCGCGGCCCAGTTGGCCTGGTAGCCCGCCGAGACCGAGATGTTCGCGATGCCCTGGGTGAGCACCCACTTCTGGTCCGCGCCCTGGCCCTGCATGATCGCCACCGGCAGCAGGTACTGGTTCCACTGGCCGACGATGTTGAAGATCGTGATGCTGACCAGGCCGGACCGCGCCATCGGCAGCATGACCTGGAAGAACAGCCGGGTGTGCGAGGCGCCGTCGACGATCGCGGCCTCGGCGATCTGGTTCGGCAGGGTCTTGAAGAACGCCGTCATGAAGAAGACCGTGAACGGCAGCGAGTAGGCGATGTAGACCAGGATCAGGCCGGTGTAGGTGTTCAGCAGGTTGAGGTTCTGCAGGATCAGGAACAGCGGGACGATCGCCATGAAGACCGGGAATGCCAGACCCGACACGAACAGGTAGTAGATGAAGCGGTTGCCGACGAACTTGTACCGGGCCAGCACGTAGGCCGCCATCGAGCCGAAGACCATGGTGCCGGTGGTGCTGACGGCGACCACGAAGACGCTGTTGAGGAAGTAGCGCCCGATGTGCGCCTCGGACCACGCGGTCTTGTAGGACTCGAAGGAGATCTGGCTGGGCAGGCTGAACGGCGCGGCCGTGAAGATCTCGGTGTTGCTCTTGAACGAGGCCAGCACCACCCAGATCAGCGGGGCGATGACCAGCAGGCCCCAGACCGCCAGGGCGACGTGCGCGAAGCTGCTGAACAGCTTGATCTCGCGCTTGTCCCGGCCTGCGGCCGGGGAGTGGCGTGAGCCGGGGTACCGCGCCGAGCCGGGCGGGGTGGTCGGGCTGTCGGAACGCATCAGGTTTGTCATCGTAGGCTCCCGGTCCGGCTCACAGCTCGATCACGTCGCGCCGGGTGACCCGCAGGGTCAGCGCGGCGAAGGTGATGGTCAGGAAGAACAGCACGACGCCCATGGCCGAGGCATAGCCGAACTGTGCGTAGTCCTGCATGTTGCGGAAGATCTCCAGGCCCAGCACCGTGGTCGCGCCGTCTGGGCCGCCGCGGTCCACCGACATGACGTTGACCAGGGCGAACGCGTCGAAGGCGGCGATGCCGAGGTAGACCCAGGCGACCTGCAGGGTGTTCCACAGCAGCGGCAGCGTCACCTTGAAGAACAGGGTGCCGCGGGTGGCGCCGTCCAGCGCCGCGGCCTCGTAGATCTCCGTCGGGATGGAGCCCATGCCGGCCGAGAAGAGCACGACGTAGAAGCCGACGGCCTGCCAGACCAGCACGGCCAGGATCGACCAGAGCGCGAGGTTCTTGTCGGCCAGGAACAGCACCGGGCCGCTGCCGAGCTGGTTCAGCAGGCCGTTGATCAGGCCGCTGTCGTCGGGTGAGTAGACCCGGGCGAAGATGACCGCCACCAGCGCCAGGGCCAGCAGCTGCGGGAAGAAGAAGACCACCCGGTAGAACTTCGAACCCCAGACCCCCCGGGTACGGCCGCCCTTGCTGCCCCCGCCGACGTTCAGCAGGAACGCGAAGAACAGCGCCAGGATGATCGTGAACAGCGGCAGGAAGACCAGCAGCAGGGCGTGGTGCTGGATCGCCTTCCAGAAGGTGGTGTCGTGGAACAGCTTCACGAAGTTGTCGAAGCCGATGTACTCCACGTCCGGCGAGAAGCCCCGCCAGTTGGTGAAGGACAGCTGGAACGCCTGGAGGTATGCCGCAACCACGAACGTGCCGTAGATGGCCACCGGCACGATCAGGAAGCCAATGATGAACGGGTACCTGCCGTGCTTCATGGTTCTCTTGCTCCGTTCGTGGTCGCGGATACTCGTCAGCGAATGATCAGCGGGTGAACTTCTCGATCGAGGAGTCCTTCTTGATCGCGTCGGCGGCCTTCTGCATCCGGGTGACGAACTTGTCGGGGGTGCCACCCTGGTACATCAGCTCGTTGGTGGCGGCGCGCAGCTCGTCGTCCAGCTTCTTGTACCAGGTGTCGAAGCGGAAGCTGAAGGTGTCCGCGCCCGCCGCGCCCAGCGCCTTGTTGCCCGAGGTCAGGCCGGCGCTGATCTCCATGCCGTCGGTCGCGCCCGCGACCACGGTCAGCGTCTTGGTGAGCTGGGTGAAGCCGATCGCGCCGGCCTTGCTCAGCATGTGCCGCAGGTACTCCATGCCGCCCTTGGGGTTCTTGCCCTTGCTGGCGACGAAGTACTGCTCGCCGGCCGCGGCGTAGAGCGCGGTGACGGGCAGCTTGTCGGCGGCGGTGACGCTCGGGATCGGCATGATCTGGTAGTCGAAGCCGGCCGGGGTGTCCTTGGCCTGCTCGTTCTCCAGCCAGGAGCCGCACGGGTAGACGCCGACCTTGTACTGGTCGTGCTGGAGCTGGATCTCGGTGTGCTTGAGACCCAGGAACGCCTTGTTGGAGTACTTGGCGCCGACCTCGGCCCACGCGGTGGCGGCCTGCTTGACGGCGTCGGTGGTCCAGGCGCCGTCCTCGAGGTTGTCGATGTTCTTGAGGATGTCGGCGCCACCGATCTTGGCGGCGCTGGTGAGCAGCGCGGTGTACATGTAGTACGGCGCGTTCGCACCCGCGTAGCCGAACGGCGTGATGCCCTTGGCCTTCATCTTGTCGAGCAGCGCGGTGAAGTCCGCCCAGGTGGTCGGCGCGGTCCAGCCGTTGTCCTTGAACAGCTTGCCCGAGTACCAGAGGCCGAACACGGTGAACGCGTAGTTCAGCACGTACGGCTTGCCGTTGAACGTGCCCTGCTCGACCGTGCCGGGGATCAGGGTGTCCTTGACCGTCTTGCCGGCGATGTCCAGCGACGGGGCCGCGAACAGCTCGGTCAGGTCCTGGACCTGGCCGGCCTGGACGAGGGCGCCCTGGTCCATCAGCTTCGAGCCGGAGTTGTTGATCATGTCCGGCGGGGTGCCCCCGGTGAACCGCGGCTGCACCACGGTCGCGATCTCCTCGGCCTGACTGAAGGTGACCTTGGAGTTCGGGAACAGCTTGTTGTACGACGGGACGTGCACGTCGGTCGCGTACTTGGTGCCGAGGCCACCGTTGAAGATGATGATCTCCAGCGGCTCGTCCTCCTTGATGCCCAGCGGGTTGGTCGCCGAGACGGTGCCGGCGGGCTTGTCCGCGGCGGCGTCCTTGTCGTCGCCGCCGCTGCCCACGCAGGCGCTCAGCATCGTGACGGCGGGGGTGGCCAGCAGGCCGACGGCGGCCGCGCGGCGCAGCAGCGTCCGGCGGTCGACCTCGGGCTTGAAAATCTCAGACATGCACTTTCTCCTCAGATGTTGATGCGGTGCCGGGTCAGCCCTTGACGGCGCCAGCCGTCAGGCCGGTTGCGATGTTGCGCTGGATGATCAGGAAGAAGATGACCACCGGGAGGGCGGTCAGGATCGACCCTGCCATGAGCGGGCCCCAGAAGGTCCCGCGGCTCGTCTGGTTCTGCAACAGCCAGGCCATCAGGTTCTGATTCGCCTGGTCGTTCAGCGTGTTGATGATGATGAACTCGTTCCAGGCCTGGATGAAGCCGTACACCGAGGTGGCCACCAGGCCGGGGCCGGTCAGCGGCAGAATGATCTTCCAGAAGACCTGGAACCGGCTGGCCCCGTCGATCGAGGCGGCCTCGTCGAGTTCACGCGGGATCGCCTGGATGAAGCCGCGCAGGGTCCAGACCGTGTACGGCAGGATCAGCACGATGTAGACCAGCGTGATGCCCAGCAGGCTGTTGGTCAGATCGACCTTCTGCAGCATCAGGAAGAGCGGGATCAGGATCGCCACGAACGGCACCATCTGCACCGACAGGACGACGAGGATGATCGCCTTGCGGCCGTAGAACTGGAACCGGGCGATGGCCAGCGCGGCCAGGAAGCCCACCAGCAGCGCACCGACCACGGCGCCGCAGGTGATGAGCACGCCGTTGAGCAGGTTCTGCTGGAAGAACGGCGCGTTGAAGGCCGACTTGAAGTTGTCCAACGTGAAGCTGTCTGGGAAGAACGTCGGCTTGAACTGCAGGATCTCCGGGGCCGGCTTGAACGCGGTGTTGATGATCCAGTAGACCGGGAAGAACATCACGATCGCGAACAGCACGCCGACGGTGTTGGCGGCGATCGTGCCGGCGGTGCTGCGGCCGACCGTGGGCGTGTCCGACTCGACGGGCTTGCGGCGCCGCTTGCGTACGGCGGTCTGCGGTGCGGTGGCGACCATCAGTCCACGTCTCCGATCTTGAACATCTGCCGCATGTAGAACGCCATCACGCCGAGCAGCAGGATCACGGTGACCACCGCGATGGCCGAGCCCAGCCCGTAGTTGTTGTTCTTGAACGCCGTGCTGTACGCCCAGGTCGCGAGCACCTGGTAGTCGTCCTCGGGCCGGCCGTTGCGGACCACGTAGACCTGGGTGAACAGGCCGAAGTTCCAGATCACCGAGAGCGTGGTGACGATGACCAGCAGCGGCTTGAGGATCGGCAGGGTGACCTTGCGCAGGGTCTGCCAGCCGTTCGCGCCGTCGACGGTGGCCGCCTCCAGCAGTTCCTTGGGCACCTGGGTCAGCCCCGCGTTCAGGGTGATCGCGATGAACGGGATGCCGGCCCAGACCACGATCGCGGTGATCACGGTCCAGCCCTGGATCGGGTCGGCGAACCAGCTGTGGTTGGCGAAGTCGACGCCGGGCAGCAGATCGATGAGGTAGTTGAGGACACCGAAGTCGGAGTCGACCAGCCACCGGAACGTCTGGGTGGCGACCAGCTGCGGCATCGCCCAGACGAACATCATCGCGATGATCATCGCGATCCGGACGCTGGGCGCGACCCGGCGCATCAGCAGCGCGACCGCCAGCCCGAGCGCCACGGTCAGCAGCACGGAGACCACGGTGAAACCGACCGTACGGGCGACGACCTGGTAGAAGGTCGAGTCCGTGAAGATCTTGACGTAGTTGGCGAACCCGACGTTGTCCGGCGCCAGATTGCCGAACAGCTGGCGCAGCCCGAGGCTCTGGAACGACAGCACGACCATCCGTACCAGCGGATAGCCGAGCAGGCCGGCGAGCAGCAGCAGCGCGGGCAGCGTGAGCGCGAGGGGGGCGAAGCCGCCACTCGTGGCCGAACGACGTTTGCTCCGGACGCGCCCGGCCGGCTCAGCCGGTGCCGGCGGCTGCTGGGCCGGCGGGGCGGACGGGGAGTCGACGACGGACATCGGTCCCTTACCTCTCTGCTTCAGGAGTGCGGTGCCGGGGGTCGTGCCGCCCGCCCTTCAGCGGGCGGCACGATCACCGTCAGCTGGCGTTGAGGATCTCGTTGATCTTCGCGTCGGCTTCCTTCGCCGCGTCCGGCACGGTGGCCTTACCGGTGGCGATGCTGGCCAGCATGTTCTGCAGCACGTTGGCCGACTCGACGTCGGACCACTTCGGCGCCATCGGCACGAACCAGGTCTCCTTGGCGGCCTGCGCGGTCGCCTCGTTGCCCTTGACCGCGGCGGCCTTGTCCAGCAGGGAGGTCGCGTTGGGCAGCACGCCCTTGGCGATCAGGCCCTCCTGCGACTTGGCGTCGGTGAAGATCTGCGCCCACTTGGCGGCCAGGTCGGCGTTCGGGCTCTTCGCCGTCACGGCGACGTCCGAACCGCCCAGGAAGGACGGGATCTCGGGCAGCGGCGCGGTGGCGACCTTGCCGTTCACCTTGGTCTTGACCTTCGCCGAGGCGGGGTTGTTGGGGTCCTTCGGCTGCTCCTGGACCGCGCCGGCCTCCCAGCCGTTGCCGTAGAGCATGGCGGACTTGCCCTGCGCGTAGACCGCGTCCTGGTCGTTCTCGTCCTTGGTCGGGTCACCGCTGGAGTAGGTCTTGGCCAGCTCGGCCCACTTGGTCAGGCCGGCCTGGGCGCCCGGCTCGGAGAGCGCGCCGACCCACTTGTCGCCGTCCTTCTTGGCGATCTCGCCGCCGTTGCCCTTGACCCACGCCATCGCGGCGTACCAGTACTTGCCCGGCATGTAGAAGGCGGAGAACTGCTTGTCCTTGCCGTTCTTCTCCTTCAGCGTCTTGGCCGCGCTGATCAGCTCGTCGTAGCTCTTCGGCGCTTCCAGGCCGGCCGCCTTGAACAGGTCGGTGCGGTAGATCAGCACCCGGGCACCGGCGTAGTACGGCACGCAGTAGGTCTTGCCGTCGAGCTCACACGGGGCGGAGAGGCCGGTCAGCCACTGCGCCGAGTTCTCGAACTGGCCCTTGTCGAGCGGGGCGAAGGCGCCGGCGAAGACGTACTTCGGCATCTCGGTGTTGCCCAGCTCGACCACGTCGGGCACGTCGTTGCCGGCCAGCGTGGTGTCCAGCTTGGCCAGGTGGTCGGTCCACTGCTGGTAGTCGACCTGCACCTGGGCGCCGGTCGCCGCGGTGAAGCGGTCGTTGGCCTGCTTGACGACCTCCGGCCAGCCGGACTGGGCGTCGACCATCAGCCAGACCTTGATGGTCTTGCCGGCGCCGTTGACGGATGCGGCGGCATTGGGGGTGTCGCTGCTGTCACTGCTGGAGCCGCACGCGGCGGCTGCCAGCAGGGTCGCGGCGAGGGACGCCGCTACCGCGATTTTGCGCTTCACGCTATTCCTCCGGGACGAGACGAGATATGTGGCGAGAGGGGATCTCTTGTTCATGGGGCCGAGCTCCCGTCCTTGACGGCTTTGTGACCGTGGACGGCTTGGGCGGTGCGTTGGAATGCCGCGTGCGAACGTTCGTGGGTCCGCTGGGCGACGGCTACGTAGAGCAGATCGAGGACGACCAGCTGCGGGTGCCGCGCGGAGAGCGCGTCCGGCCGGAAGGTCGTGGCCTGGGTGGCGGTGAGCAGCACGATGTCGGCCAGCTCCGCCAGCGGCGAGCGCGGGAAGCTGGTCAGCGCGATGGTGGTGGCGCCCCGGCTGCTGGCCTCGGCGAGCAGCTCTATGGTCTCGCCGGTCTCGCCGCTGTGCGAGATGCCGAGGGCGACGTCGCCGGCCCGGGAGAGCGCCGCGCTGGCCAGCCCGTTGTGCACGTCGGTCCAGGCCCAGGCGGCCACCCCGATGCGGTGCAGGCTGAACTGCATCTCCTCGCCGACCAGCGCGCTGCCGCTGGCGCCGAAGATGTTGACCCGCGGCGCGGCGGCGATGGCCACCGCGGCCCGCTCCACCTCGGCCAGGTCCAGCAGCGAGGCGGTGTCGTGCATGGCCCGGGTGTCGGCGGCCATGATCTGGCCGAGCACCCGCTCCAGCGGGTCGCTGGGCTGGATCTCGCGGCCGATGTCCACGGTCCAGCCGGACGCGCGGGCCCGGCCGGTCTCCGCCGCGATGCCCAGCCGCAGGTCGGCGTAGCCGTCGAAGCCGAGCGCCCGGCAGAACCGGGTGACGGTGGCCGGCGAGGTGCCGCTGCGCTCGGCCAGCTCGACGATGGTGGCCCGGGAGGCCGCGGCCGGGTCGGTGAGGACCTGCTCGGCCACCCGCTGCAGGGCGCCGGTGAACTCGGGGAGCAGGGTGCGCACCCGCACCAGCACCCCGTCCGAGTTGTTGCTCATGGACGGCGGCGGGGTGTGATCGCGCACCAGCGAGTCGACGACCGCGGTCGCTGCGGTGCCGTCTACGTCTGGCTCGACCATGGGCCGCCCTCTCAGGAAGGAGTGTTAACTGTCGCGGTAAAAGTTCTTACTTTCTGACCCCCCATGTCAAGACCGTGGGTGAAGTTTTCAAACCGTTACCTTGCGTACGGGTCGGTCGACGTCCGTCAATACCCAAATAGCCGTTACGACGTGACAGCCATCACATGCACCCGTTTAGACCGTTTTGCTCATCGTCTTTTTGGGTCACTAACGGGCACCCGATCGGGGGAACGCGAAACGCCCTCGTGATCCACGAGGGCGTTTCGTAACGGGGAGGGCTCTGGCAATAATTCTGCCCAGAACCGGTTAAGCGGTGGCGCGCACCGCCTCGGCGAAGACCTCGGAGCGGTGCTCGAAGTTGCGGAACCGGCCGTAACTGGGCGCCGCCGGGGACAGCAGCACCACTCCCCCGGGCGGCGTGAGCTTGCGCGCCAGGCGTACCGCCGAAGGAAGATCTTCCGCCGCCTCCGTGCGCACGCCGCTCAGGCCGGCCAGCTCCGCGAGAATGCGCGGCCCGCTGTCCGGCAGGCCAATCACGGTGATCTCCTTGTCCCGCAGGTGCTCGCGCAGCGGGGCGTAGTCCAACCCCCGGTCGGTGCCGCCGACCAGCACGGTCAAGGGCCTTCCCTCGTACGCGTCGATCGCGTGCATCGCCGAGTACGGGCTGGTCGACAGCGTGTCGTCGACGAACGTCAGGCCGGACGGGTCCTCGATCTCGGCCAGCCGGTGCGGCAGCCCCTCGAAGGACGCCGCAGCCGCCCGCAGCACCTCCCGCTGGCCCACGACGTCGATGCCCATGCCGTCGAGCACCGCCAGGGCGACGCAGAGGTTGCGCCCGTTGTGCCGGCCGCGCAGCCGCAGCGTGTCCCGCGGGAACAGGGCCTCGTCGCTGCAGTACACCTGCCCGTCGTCCTCGATCCGGAACCGCGAGTCGCCGCCGGCCGCCGGGATCGCGGCGAAGCCGTTCGCGTCCTTGACCGTCACGGTCTCGCTGACCAGCCGGTCGTCGGCGCCGTTGATCACGATCAGCTCGGGGCCGTGCGCCAGCAGGTTGAGCTTGTCGCGGTAGTACTCCCGCTCGCCGCCGTGCGCGTCCAGGTGCTCGGGGAACAGCGAGGTCACGACCGCGACCCGGGGCGAGTCGGTCAGGTCGCTGCACTGGTAGCTGGAGAGCTCGAGGACGTACTGCTCGGCCGGCGGCAGGTCGAGCAGCGGCACCCCGATGTTGCCGCCGAAGACGTTGGGCCGGCCCACCGCGGCCAGCAGGTGGCTGATCAGCGCGGACGTGGTGCTCTTGCCCTTGCTGCCGGTGACCCCGATGGTGCGGGCGGCGTGATCGGCCATCCAGAGCGCGCTGCCGCCGGTCACGATGACCCCGCGGGCGCGCAGGCCGGCCATCCACGGGTGGGTCTGCGGCACGCCCGGCGAGCGCACCACCACGTCGGCGGCCACCAGCGCGGCCTGGGCGTGGTCGCCGCCGGCCAGCGGCGCCAGCGCGGCCAGCTCACCCTCCCAGGGCACGGACAGGAAGTTGGCGCTGTCGTCCACCGCGATCAGGCGCGAGGGACCGTGCGCGGCGACGGCGGTGACGGCGGCCCGGCCCTCGCGGCCGGTCCCCCAGACGGCTACGGAACGTCCGCGCAGGTCTGCCAGGCGCACAATCGTCTCCCTCGGTCGAGTCGCACTAGTATGGCTCGCTGGTCCTACGACGGGAGCTTCCGGGTGCGTGCGCAGTACGAGGTCATGCGGTTCCCCGCATACAGGTTCGATCCGGCGACGGGGGTCGCGGAGTTCGACTACCTGCTCGACGGCCCGGCACCGCTGGAGTTCACCGAGACCATCACCTTCCCGCTCGGCCCGTCCGCGCCGCCCGCGCACTTCTTCAAGGTGCTCGAGCTGCTGCACGTCGTCGCCGGCGTGAGCTACTACAAGGTCGGCGCGCCGCCGCGGATCGAGGCGCCGGTCGCGGTGCCGGCTGCGGTCGCTTCTTTCTTCACCGCGGTCTACACCCACGGCCTCGGGGAGTACGCGTACATCAACAAGCTGCCGCACGTGCTCGCCCTGTCGGTCTCCTCGCCGGCTTCCGCTGTCTCCCCAGCTTCCCCTGTGGACAATTCGGACAGGCGGCCGTTGTCGGCTGTCGGCGGCGGCAAGGACTCCATCGTCACGCTGGAGATCCTCCGGGCCGCCGGGCTCGACCCGGTGCCGTTCTCGGTCAACCCCAACCCGGTGATCGTCAACGTCAACACCGCGTCCGGGCTGCCCGCCCTGGCCGCCCGCCGCAAGCTGGACCCGCGCCTGTTCGCGCTGAACAAGGCCGGCGCACTCAACGGCCACATCCCGGTGACGGCGATCAACTCACTGATCGCGATCGCGACGGCGGCGCTGCACGACCTGGGCCCGGTGGTGATGTCGAACGAACGCTCGGCGTCCGACCCCAATCTGATCTGGAACGGTCACGAGATCAACCACCAGTGGTCCAAGGGGGTGGCCGCGGAGGGGCTGCTGCGGGCCGCGGTCACCGCGCACACCGGGCTGACCGAGCCGTACTTCTCGCTGCTGCGGTCGCTGTCGGAGCTGCACATCGCGCAGCTGTTCGCCCGGTACGACGCGTACGACGACGTGGTGACGAGCTGCAACAAGGCGTTCAAGCTGCACGACCCGACGGCGCGCTGGTGCGGCGACTGCCCGAAGTGCCGGTTCGTGGCGCTGGCCATGGCGCCGTCGATGTCCCGCGCCCGGCTGACCCGGATCTTCGGGCGCGACCTGTTCGCCGACCCCGCGCAGGTGCCGGGCTACCTGGAGCTGCTGGGGATCGACGCGCACAAGCCGTTCGAGTGCGTGGGCGAGGTCGAGGAGTCGCTGGTCGCCTTGACGCTGCTGGGCGACGACCCGCAGTGGCGGGACGCGCCGGTGGTGGCGGCGTTGCGGGCGGCCGTACCGGCCTCGGCCTGGGCGGCGGCGTCGCGGGACGAGGTGCTGACCCCGGGCGGGCCGACCTTCGTGCCGCCGGCCTACGCCAAGATCCTCGCGGCCGCGCTCGCCTGAGGTCTCAGCCCGGCGGGTCGTGGTGGATGCGCTCCGCTGCGACCCCGAGCTCCTGGAGCGCGAGGCTCGTGGCGGCCAGCATCAGCGGCGGTCCGGCCAGGTAGACCTCATGGCCGGACCATTCCCCGTACGCGGCGACGGCATCGGTGACCAGGCCCGAGGCGTACGGGCCGGCCTCGCCCTCGGAGATCACCGGGACCACCGTGGCCCGGCGGCAGGCGTGGGCGATCTCGGTGATGGCGTCGATGTCGTACAGCTCGCTGAGGTTGCGGACGCCCCAGAAGAGCACCGCCGAGCGCGGATCCCCGGTCGCCGCCAGCTCGGTCAGCAGCGCCTTGAGCGGCACGACACCGGTGTCCCCGGCGATCATCAGCAGGTCCCGCCCGGACTCGGGCAGGCCCATCTCCCCCTCGGCGCGCGCGATCCGCACCCGGTCACCGACGGCGGTCTGATAGACCAGCGTGCCGCTGACCCCGCTGTGACTCTTGGCCCGCACATGCAGCTCGACGACGTTGTCCCGCCACGGCGCCCCCGTCAACGAGTACGGCCGCCACACCCCCGGCTGCTCGTCCACCTCGATCCGAGCAAACTGCCCGGGCCGGAAAGGCATGGGCAAATACGGACGCAGCCACAACACCGCAAGATCATCCCGACGCCGCTCGTGCCCGACCACCACCGCGGTCCAGAACACCGGCTGATACGCGGCGGTGGTCATCCCGTGCACGATCCACTCGTACGCGTGCTGCCACGTCGACCGCCAAGCCTGATCAAAATCCTGCCGCCACCCGTTGGCGGCCATCCCGGCCCGCATCGCCTCGGCAAGCGCGGCCCCGGCAAGCTGAAGCTGCTGCGGCAGCACCCCACACTCGGCAAGCGCGGCACCGAGCCGCCCACAGGCGGTGACCAGCGCGGGCGGCTGGTCCAGGTGCTGCACCAGCCAGGTCAGCGCCTCGGCGAGCTGATCGGCCTGAACGGCGGGACTGCCGGGCAACTGAGCGAACAGGGCGGGCTGAGCCTGCGCAAGCGCGGCCCGCAACCGCCCGGCGACCTCCGCCGGACCACCGGCCAGCGACAGACTGCTACCGATCAGCCGAACCAGATCACGCAGGGCAACCTCGTCAGCGGGATCCATCCCGTCGGCGGGCTGAACGGGACGGGCGCTGACGGGCGGAACCAGCCCGGGCATCCGCACGGCGGCAAAGGGATTGGGAGCCTGCACCGGGTCGCCGGGCCATTGCGGGCCGGGCGGACGGGGGCCACCGAGGCCGGGGATGCCGCTGATCGGCTCGGTGGAGGAGCCGAAAACCGGGGGCATGGGCACGCCACCGGCCCAGGGACCGGCGCCGGGCGGGTAGGCGGGAGTGGCACCGGGCCGGGGAACCACGCCGCCGGGGCGGGCGACGAGCGTGCCGGGCGGGGACGCGGGAACGAGCGACGTGCCGGGTGCATGGCCGGTCGGTCCCTGGCCGGTGGAGGGCTGGCCGGTCGGTCCCTGGCCGGTGGAGGGCTGGCCGGTCGGTCCCTGGCCGGTCGGTGGTCCTTGCGGGCCGGGCGGGATCGGCGTGTTGCCGGGTTCGGCGGGGACGAGCGCTCCTGGGGCTGTGCCTCCGGGCACCAGGCCGGCGGGGGCGGTGCCGCCGGGAATCAGGCCAGAGCCGGGGCGCGGCGCGCCACCGGGAGCCGAACCTGGAAGAGACGCGGCGCCGGGAACCGGACCCGGCACAGGCGCGACGCCGGGAAGCGACCCCGGCAGGGTTCCGGTGCCGGGGACGGCGCTGGGAACCGGGCCGGGGCCCGGAGCGGGCACGGTGCCCGGAACCGGGCCGGGGCCCGGAGCGGGCACGGTGCCCGGAACCGGGCCGGGGCCCGGAGCGGGCACGGTGCCCGGAACCGGGCCGGGGCCCGGAGGGGGCGGGGTGCCAGGAACCGAACCTGGCAGAGGCGCAGCGCCGGGAACCGAACCCGGCACAGGCGCGACGCCGGGAACCGAACCCGGCACAGGCGCGACGCCGGGAACCGAACCCGGCTGGGCTCCGGTGCCGGGAACCGGGCCGGGGCCCGGAAGGGGCGCGGCGCCCGGAGCGGACCCGGAACCGGGAAGGGGCGCGGCGCCCGGAGCGGAACCGGGAAGGGGCGCTCCGCTCGGCACCGAGCCCGAGCCGGGCGGGGAGCCGGGAGCAGCGTCGGGCACGGACGCCGGCGGCGAGGGGACATTCCGGGGCGAAGAGGGCGGTTGGTAAGGGGGTCGAGATCCCCCCGGCACCGGCCCGACACCCGCGCGGAGGGTCCGGCCGTCGTTCCTGGCCTCGGCGTCCGCAGCCTGGCGATCGGCTCGCGGCGGCCCACCCGCGAGATCGTTGCCGGACGGATGCGCACCCGGCGGCAACGGCGCCCCAGCAGCCGAAGAGAACCCGGCAGCCGAGGCCAGTTCCGCGGCCGGGAAGAACCCGGCACTCGAGGACAGCTCTGCCGCCGGGGAGAACCCGGCAGCCAGAGACGACTCCGCCGAAGACGAGAACTCCGCACTCGATGACAGCTCCGCCGACGACAAGAACTCGGCGCCTGCGGACAGGTCCGCCGAAGACGAGAACTCGGCGCCTGCGGACCGGTCCGCCGAAGACGAGAACTCGGCGCTCGATGACACCTCCGCCGAAGACGAGAACTCGGCGCTCGATGACAGCTCCGCCGAAGACGAGAATTCGGCGCTTGAGGGCAGCTCGGCCTGCCGATCCGCGAACGGCGGGCGGGCGGCCGTCGGCGGTGGGCTGTCCGGTGCCAGCCGGTCGGTAGCCGGGGCGCCGTTCTGCGGCCTCGCCCCCGCCGCCGGCCACTCCGGATGCATCATCCAGTCGGGGTGGACCGGTTCACCTGCCGGCTTCCGTGACGTCTTTTCCTCCGCCGCCGGGCCGCCCAGCGCGGCTGCCGTGTCGGCCTCGCCCGCCGCAGCCGCTTCCGGGGCCGCCAGCCGGAGCCTGATCGCTCGCAGCAGGGCCAGCATGTGGGGGTCGGAACCGGGACCGGACGACACCTGTGCACCCCCGACGGCAGGACGACGCGAACAGTACAACCGTACTGCCGCCGCGTGCGGGCCGCCGCCGCTACCTGCCGGTGGCGCTCGCCATCCGGGCGGTCGCCTCGTTGAGGATATCCGCGCTGGTGCCGAAGTTCAGGCGAACGTAGCCCGCGCCGCGTGCGCCGAAGCGGGTGCCCGGTTCCAGTCCCACCCGGGCCTGGGACAGGAACAGCTCGCGGGGTTCGTTGTCCTCGCCCAGCGCCCGGCAGTCCAGCCAGGCCAGGTACGTCGCCTCCGGCGGCTGCCAGCCGAGCTTGGGCAGGCGGGTGCGCAGCTGCTCGCCCAGCTCGGCGCGGCGGACCGCCAGCTCGGTGAGCAGGGCGTCCAGCCAGTCGTCGCCCTCGGTGTACGCCGCCACCGTAGCCAGCACGCCGAGGTGGCCGGTGCGCCAGCGGACGTCGCGGGGGAAGCGGTCGACCAGCGCGGCCATCCGGGGGTCGGCGGTCACGATCGCCGCGCACTTGAGGCCGGCCAGGTTGAAGGCCTTGCTGGCCGAGACCACGCTCACCGCGACCCGGGCCGCGCCGGGCACCGACAGCAGCGGCGTGAACCGGGCGCCGGGCAGGACCAGCGGGGCGTGGATCTCGTCGCTGACGATCGTCACGCCGTACAGGTGGGCCAGCCGGACCAGCGCCGCCAGCTCGTCGTGGGTGTGCACGCGGCCGACCGGGTTCTGCGGGTTGCAGAGCACGTAGACCGCGGGCCGGGCGGCGAAGGCCGCCTCCAGGGCGGGCAGGTCCAGGCGGTGCTCGGCGGTGAGCGGCACCTCGCGGAGCTGGGCGCCGGCCTCCGGAGCCCAGTCGAAGAACGGCGGGTAGACCGGCGGGCTGATCATCACGGCGTCCCCCGGGCGGGTGAGCATCCGCAGCAGCTCGACCACGCCGACGCCGACGTCGGTGACCGCGGTGACCGCGGCCGGGTCCACCGGCCATCCCCAGCGCCGGGCCGCGAACCCGGCGAACGCCTCGCCCAGATCCGGCTGCGCCGCGGAATAGCCGGTGTCGGCGGCGTCGACTGCCGCCCGCAGGGCGGCCGTGATCGGCGGGGCCAGGGAGCAGTCCATCTCGGCGACGCCCATCGGCAGGACGTCGGCGGGGTACGTGCGCCACTTCGCGCTGCGGCGCCGGCGGAGGGTCTCCAGCGAATCGGTGAACATCAACCCATCCTCACGCCGTCGGAGACGGCCTGCTGCGGTACAGCACCGAGTGGCGCAGCGGGCCCTCGATCGTCGGGTCCTCGAAGTCGTCGGCCGGGTCGTACGTCATGCCCAGCCGGTGCATCACCGCCCGGGACCGGTCGTTGCCCGCCGCCGTGATCGCCACGATCTCGCCCAGGCCCAGCACGTCGAAGCCGAAGTCGAGGCAGGCGTGCCCGGCCTCGGTGGCGTACCCGTGGCCCCACGCCGGGCGGGCCAGCCGCCAGCCCACCTCGACGCCGCCGAACGGCATCTCCTCGTCGACCGGGTCGAGGCCGGCGAAGCCGACGAACTCGCCGGTCGCGGCCACCTCGAGCGCCCACCAGCCCCAGCCGCGGGCGGCCAGCTCGGTGCGGAACGCCGCGACCGAGCCGGCGCTCTGCTCGTACGTCATGATCTGCGGGAAGAACTCGCGGACCGCCGGATCGGCGTTCATCGTGGCCCACGGCATGATGTCGTCGTCGCGCCACTGCCGCAGCAGCAGCCGGTCGGTACGCAACTCGGCAGTCGTCATATCCACCACAGAGTTTCACACCGGGTGGCCGGTAGGCAGAATGCCCCTTGTGCCAGCACTGAGCATCACCGACGCCCACGACCCGCGGATCGCCGACTACCGCGCGCTCACCGACCTTGAGCTGCGGACCAAGTGGGAGCCGCCCAACGGGCTCTTCATCGCCGAGGGTGAGCTCGTCATCCACCGCGCCCTGCGGGCCGGCTACCGGCTGCGCTCCGCCCTGGTCGACGAGAAGCGCGTCGACCAGCTCAGCGGCCTGCCCGCCGACACGCCGCTGTACACCGCGACGCCGCCCGTGCTGGAGTCGATCACCGGCTTCCACGTCCACCGGGGCATCCTCGCGTCGTTCCATCGGCGCCCGCTGACGCCGCTGGACGAGCTCCTCGCCGGCGCCCGCCGGCTGGCCGTCCTAGAGGGACTGAACACGCACACCAACCTCGGCGCGCTGTTCCGGAGCGCTGCCGCGCTCGGCATCGACGCCGTTGTCCTCTCCCCCACCTGCGCGGACCCGCTCTACCGCCGGGCCGTGCGGGTCAGCATGGGTGAGGTCTTCGCCATCCCGTACGCCAAGACCGAGGACTGGCCGCAGACCCTGGCCGCGATCCGCGCCGCCGGCTTCACGCTGCTCGCGATGACCCCGGCGCCCGACGCCGTCGCCCTGCAGCACCTGACCGCCGCCCAGCGCGAGCGCCCCGCCCTGCTGCTCGGCGCCGAGGGCCCGGGCCTCACCCCGGAGGCGCTGCGGGCCAGTGACGTGCGGGTGGCCATCCCCATGCACAACAACGTGGACTCGCTGAACGTCGCCACCGCGGCGGCCATCGCCTTCTGGGAGCTGAGCCGCGCCGCGGTCAGTCGACCCGGTAGGTGAGGTGGGTGGCGTGCGCGGACACCCGGACGTGCAGCTGGCGCAGCGTGCGCGGGGTGACGCCGCCGGCGAACAGGGGCGTGCCGCCGCCGAGCAGCACGGGTGACAGGTGCAGGCGCAGCTCGTCGACCAGGCCGGCCTCGAGCGCGCCGCGGATGATCTGCGCGCCGCCCATCACCACCACGTCGCGGTCCTCGGCCATCGACCTGGCCTTGTCGACGGCGCTGCGCACGCCGTCGACCACGAAGGTGAACCGGTCGGCGAGCCGGACCGTGGCGGGTGGGTTGCGGGTGACCACCAGCACCGGTGGCTCGGCCGCGAGGCCGGCGCCGTAGCCGACCTCTTCGCTCCAGCCGTGCGGGCCGTCGACGATGTCGAACAGGCGGCGGCCCATGACGACCGCGCCGGTCCCGCCGGTGGCCGAGGCCAGCACCTCCCGGTCGACCGGGTCTGTGCTGAAGGCCCAGGTGTGCAGGCCCTCGCCGCCGTGGCCCAGGCCGTGCTCCTGATCGGGGTCGGGCCCGGTGACGAACCCGTCGAGGGACACCGAGATGTCCGCGGCCACCTTGCCCATGCGCACCTCCGGCTCGCAGTGCTGATGAGCCGAGCATGCCACCCGGGTACGACGGTCAGGCCGGGGGGATGAGCCGGGAGCCGGTCCAGGCCAGGCCCATGCCGGCGGCGAGCAGCAGCAGCGCGCCGACGGTGGGCAGCGGGCGGACCGCGTACGAGCCGGCGCCGATCGACACGGCCGCGAGCATCAGCAGCACACCGTCGGCCGGGTTGACCAGCTTGGACCGGAACACCGCCCAGCCCAGCAGCAGCAGGCCGGCGCCGAGCACGGCCGCCGCCACCTGCGAGGCGGTCTGCACCTGGGCGGCGCTGAGCCCGACGCCGTCCGGGCCGGTGCCGGCCGGCAGCGCCGACAGCGGCATCAGCAGACCCAGCCCGGCCAGCCCGACGAGCAGGCCGGCGAGCGCCGACCGGCGGGTGCGGGCGCCGGCCAGCAGCCCGGCGAGGCCGATCATCGCGATCGCGCAGAACCAGCCGGCGGCGAGTTCGAGCAGCAGCGGGCCGGGCGGGGTGGCGACGCCGAGGGTGGACCAGCCGTACAGGGCGGCGCCGGCCGGCAGCGCCCAGAGCGACACCCGGGCGTAGCGGCGGACCGACCAGATCCACACGGCCTCGTGGACCGGCAGCAGGTGCTCGCCCGCGGTGCTCGCGCCCGCGCCGCCGACCCAGGCCGGTGCCACCCGCAACGGGCGTCCGCTCGCCGTCTGGTGCTGCCTCATGCTCATGCCATCGCCTCCGCTGAAGCTCCGGCGAGGCCATTCGTCGGGCGCTGAGTGGGATGAGGGATTCCCGGTGAGCATGGCAAAACCCCGCGCAGAACGCGGGGTTTTGCGGTATTCACTCCGATTTTGCACCACTGCGGAGGAGGTCAGGCGCGGTCGGGCTCCCCCACGCCGTTGTAGTCGGCGCCGCCCAGCGCTGCGGACGGCGGCACGGCCTCCGGGGCCGGCAGGCTCTTCGGCCGGCCGTCGCCGGACACCTGCGCCTCGGCGGCCCGGACCTGGGCGTTGACGGCGGCGGCCTCCTTGGCGGCGGCCTCGGCCGCTTCGGCGGCCTCACGCTCGACCGCGGCGGTGTCGACCGACGCGTGCGGCAGGTCGCCGACCATGTTGGCCAGTCCCCCGAGCGCGCCACCCATACCTTCCAGGGCGCGGGTCAGCTCGGTCGGCACGATCCACACCTTGTTGGCCGAGCCGTTGGCGATCTGCGGCAGCGCCTGGAGGTATTGGTAGGCCAGCACCTTCTGGCTCGGGTTGGCCTCGTGGATCGCGTTGAAGACGGTGCGGATCGCCTTGGCCTGGCCCTCGGCGGTGAGGATCCGGGCCTGGCGGTCACCGTCGGCGCGCAGCACCGCGGACTGCTTGTCACCCTCGGCGGTCAGGATCTGCGACTGCTTGACACCCTCGGCGGTCAGGATCGCGGCGCGGCGGTCCCGCTCGGCGCGCATCTGCTTCTCCATCGAGTCGCGGATGCTCGGCGGCGGCTCGATCGCCTTGATCTCGACCCGGGTGACCTTGACGCCCCACCGGCCGGTGGTCTCGTCGAGCACCCCGGACAGGTGCCGGTTGATCTCCTCGCGGCTGGTCAGGGCGCGCTCCAGGTCGAGCGAGCCGATGACGTTGCGCAGCGTGGTGACGGTCAGCTGCTCGATCGCCTGGAGGAAGTTCGCGATCTCGTACGTGGCGCGTACCGGGTCGACCACCTTGAAGTAGAGCACCGTGTCGATCGAGACCACGAGGTTGTCGGAGGTGATGACGGGCTGCGGCGGGAAGCTGACCACGTTCTCCCGCATGTCCACCTTGGTGCGTACCGTGTCGATGAACGGCACCAGCAGGTTGAGCCCCGGCGACAGGGTGCGCTTGTACTTGCCGAGCCGCTCCACCACGTCGTGCCGCTGCTGCGGGACGATCCGCACCGACCGGACCAGCGTGATGACCGCGAACAGGGCGATCACGAAGATGAGTACACCGATAACAACTTCCATGGCGTCCTCTTTTCTCTTATGTAGGACGGTTGCTCAGAGATTGGGGTGCTCGTCGCGCCAGACGATCGCCGTGGCGCCCTTGACCTTGATGACCCGGACCCGGTCGCCCGGCGCGTACGTCTCGTCGCCGTCGAAGGAGCGCGCCGTCCAGACTTCCCCGTCGATCTTCACGAGGCCGTGGTCGGCGGTGACCTCCTCGAGCACCGTCGCCTGCGAGCCCTCGATGGCCTCGATGCCGAAGGCCGTCCCGCCCGTCTCGGACGCCGGCCGCTGGCTGCGCATGATGATGGGCCGCAGCGCGGCGACGGAGAGGCCGGAGACGATGGCGAAGACGATGGCCTGCAGCAGCACGGGGGCGCCGAGCGCCGCCGCGCCGGCCGCCGCCAGGGCGCCCACGGCGAAGAAGATGATCAGGAAAGACGCGGTGAAGGCCTCACCGATCGCGAGGGCGATAGCGAGCACGATCCAGAGGACGCTTTCCACCCCCTGATCGTGACACGTCCGCGCTCGCACTGCGACGGCGCGGGACACCGATTTGCCGCGTAGCCATATCGGCGCCGTTCAGTTAAACCTTGGACCGTCCCCCGACCGAGAGGCTCACCGTGTCCCTGCTGCCGGAAACCGGTCGACGCGTCACCGAACTAGCCGCCCGCGCGCAGTCCGCGGGCCGCGCGCCGTCGCTGGCCCTGGCGGTCGTCCGCGACCGCTCGCTGCTGCACTTCACCGGCGCCGGGGAGACCCCGCCGCCGGATCCCAAGACCCAGTACCGGCTCGGCTCGATCACCAAGACGCTGACCGCGACCATGGTGATGCAGCTGCGCGACGAGGGCTTCTTCGCCCTCGACGACATGCTCTACCGGCACCTGCCGGGCACCCCGGTCGGCGGCGTCACGCTGCGCCAGCTGCTCGGGCACGTGTCCGGGCTGCAACGCGAGCCGGACGGCCCGTGGTGGGAACGCCACCCCGGCCGCGACCTGGACCAGCTCCTGACCGAGCTGGCCTTCGACAAGATCGCCGGGCCGCCGTACCGGACGTATCACTACTCGAACCTGGCGTACGGGTTGCTCGGGGCGGTGCTCCAGCGGGCCACCGGGGAGTCCTGGGCCGATCTGGTCGGCAAGCGGGTGCTGGACCCGCTGGGGATGAAACGGACGACGTACTCCCCCGTGGAGCCGTACGCCCGCGGGTACGTCGTGCACTCGCTGGACGACAGCCTGCACGAGGAGCCCCGGCTGGACAGCGGCGCGATGGCCCCGGCCGGCCAGCTCTGGTCGACGGTGACCGACATGGCGAAGTGGGCGGCGTTCCTCACCGACCCGGCGCCGACCGTGCTCAGCCGCGGGACGGTCGACGAGATGTGCACGCCGGTGGTCATCCAGGACGAGGCCTGGACCGCCGGCCACGGCCTGGGCCCGGAGCTGATGCGGGTCGGCGAGCGGGTGTACGCCGGCCACGGCGGCTCGATGCCCGGCTACTGCTCCCACCTGGTCGTGCACCGCCCCAGCCGGACCGGCGTGATCGCCTTCGCCAACTCGTACGGGCTGCGCGGCACCAGCATCCGGGCGCTGAGCCTGCAGGTGCTGACCGCGGTGCTGGACGCCGAGCCGGAGCCGCCCCGGCCGTGGCGCCCGGCCCCGCCGCCGTCCGGCGAGGCCGCCGAGCTGTGCGGCCGCTGGTGGTGGATGGGCGGCGAGTTCGCGCTGGCCACCGACGGCCCGGACCTGGTCATGCGGCCGGTCGGGCTGTCCGCGCGGCCGCCGTGGCGGTTCGTCCGCGAGGACCGGGACCGCTGGCGGGGCACCGCGGGCATGAACACCGGCGAGGTGCTGCAGGTGCTGCGCGACCCGGGCGGCCGGGTCACCCAGCTCGACATCGCCACGTTCGTCTTCAGCCGCGACCCGGCGCACCTGGCGTGAACAGGGCGTTGAGCGTGCCGTAGTCGGCCGCGCCGGTCAGCCCGGCGTAGCCGCCGGCGCCGAACGCGGCCTCGGCCACCCGGCTGACCAGCCCGTACGCGGCCTGCGCGACCACCGAGCCGAGGCTGATCCGGGCCACGCCCAGCGCGGCCAGCTCGGCGATGCCCGGCGCGCCCGGCCCGGCCAGCACGTTGACCGGCGCGTCGATCCGGTCGACCAGGGCGGCGACGGTGGCCGGATCGGTCACGCCCGGCACGAAGATGCCGTCGGCGCCCGCCGCCAGGTACGCGATGGCCCGCTCGACGGTCTCGTCGAGCCCGCCGGCCCCGGCCAGATAGGTGTCGATGCGGGCGTTGAGGAACAACCCGGGTGCGGCGGCCCGGGCCGCGGCGATGCGGTCGGGCCGGGCGGTGGCGCCGTCCTCGATGTTCACGCCCGCCGCGCCGGCCGCGCTCACCCGCCGTACCGTCTCGGCCACGTCGCCGTACCCCCGCTCGACGTCGGCCGTCACCGGCACCGAGACCACCGCGGTGATCCGCTCGACCGCCGCGACCGCGGCCGGCAGCGCCAGCGCGTCGCCGTCCGGCGCGCCCAGGCTCCAGGCCACCCCGGCGCTGGTGGTGGCGACGGCGGCCGCACCGGCGGCCTCGACCAGGCGGGCGCTCGCGGCGTCCCAGGCGTTCACGAGGATCAGGGGCTTGCCGGGCACGTGCAGGTCACGGAAGTCGGTCATGGCGCCAGTGTCGGCCGGGCGGCGCGCACCGGATAATGATTCAGTCACCGCTGAAACGTCGGGGGTCCGGATGGTCGCGATCGGGTTGTCGGCCGGTGCGGTGGCGCACATCCGCTTCGCCGTCTCCTGCCTGTGGGAGGTCGTCGCCGCGATCCGGGTGCTGCGCGACCCGGGCCGGCACGCCGTCCATCTGCCCTGGGCGCGCCGGGTGTCGGTGCCACGCGACACGCTGCTCTGGGCGCTGGTGCCGGGCGAGCCGGCGTACCTGCCGGATTTTCTGACCCCGCCGCCGCCGGGACTGACCCCCGACCTGGGCGCGGAGCTGGCCCGGCTGCGGGCGACGCCCGCCGCGGTGGTCCGCCGGGACCTCGACCGGTACGCCCACCGCACGCCGGTCCTGCGCGAGCTGGCCGCCGACCCCGCCACCGGACTGGCCCGCCTCGGCACCGAGATCAGCGCCTTCTGGCACTCCGCGCTGGCACCGGACTGGCCCCGGATCCAGTTGCTGCTGGACGCCGAGATCTTCGCCCGCGCCCGCCGCCTGGCCGCCGACGGCGCCGCCGCCCTGCTCAACGACCTGCACGAGCAGGTCCGCTGGGAGGCCGGCACGCTGACGGTCGACAAGCGGTCGTGCACCGCCGCCGACGTGCGCGACGGCACCGGGCTGGTGCTGGTGCCGTCGGCGTTCGTGTGGCCGTCGGTGCTGGGCATCTTCGCCGGCGACGTGCCGCAGCTGGCCTATCCGGCGCGCGGTGTCGGCACGCTCTGGGAGCCGCGGCCGGAGAGCTCCGGCGCCCTCGGCGCGGTGCTCGGCCGGGGTCGAACCCGGCTGCTGCTGGAGCTGGACGCGCCCAGCTCCACGACGGAGCTGGCGCGGCGTGCCGGGATGACCGCCGGCGGGGTCTCCCAGCATCTGACCGTGCTGCGGGCGGCCGGGCTGGTGACCGCGCACCGGCACGGCCGCAGCGTGCTCAACGTGCGGACGGCGCTGGCCGAGGCGCTGCTCAGCTCGGCTCGGTGACGAAGTCGATGAGCCGCTCCATCGCGTTGATCAGCGGCGTCTCGACGTCCTGGTAGCTGTTGACGCTGCCGAGGATGCGCCGCCACATCTCGTACGGCTCGGCGATGCCGACGGCCCGGCAGACGCCCTCCTTCCACGGCTGCCCCGGCGGGATCACCGGCCAGGCCCGCAGCCCGACCCGCGCCGGCTTCACCGCCTGCCACACGTCGACGTACGGATGCCCGGTGATCAGCACGTCCGGGTCCTGGACCGCGGCCACGATGCGGCTCTCCTTGGACCCGGCGACGAGGTGGTCGACCAGCACACCGACCCGGCGGTGGCGGGCCGGCCGGAACTCGCGGACCGCGCCGGCCAGGTCGTCGATGCCGTCCAGCGGCTCCACCACCACGCCCTCGATGCGCAGGTCGTCACCCCAGATCCGCTCGACCAGGGCGGCGTCGTGCACACCCTCGACCCAGATCCGGCTGGCCTTGGCGACCTGGGCGCGTACCCCGGCGACCGCGACCGAACCGGAGGCGGTGCGCTGCCGGGCCGCGGCCGCCGGCTTCGCGGCCGGCCGGCGCAGCGTCACGACCTGGCCCTCCAGCAGGAACGCCGCCGGCTCCAGCGGGAAGTTGCGGCGCTTGCCGCGCCGGTCCTCCAGCACCACGGCGCCCAGCTCGAAGCCGACGACCGCGCCGCAGAACCCCGAATCGACGTCCTCGACCACCATGTCCCGCTCGGCGTCCACCTCGGGCACCACCTTGCGGCGCCGCCAGTTCCCCGCCAGCACGTCCTCCCCATACATGTCCCGCACGTTAACTTGTCCGCCCGGACACGCCGGTTCCGACGCTCCGGCCGAGACAAGCTCACCGGACGGCACGTACCCTTGCTCGCATGTCCCCCGCAGCAGATGCGGCGACACTCACGGCGCGCCGGTCGACCCGGTTCGTGGCGTGGGTACGCGCCTGGCGGGCCGGCCTCGTCCCGTTCGACGAGCTGGCCGACGAGATCGCCGGCGACGAGGAGCACCTCGTCGCCGATGCCCCCGGCACGTGGACCGACGTGCCGCTCGGCAGCGCGCTGCCCGCGTTCGCCAAGCTGCACCCCGACGACATCCGGCTGGCGCTGCCCGCGCCCGGCGACCCGCGCGGGCTGCCCGGCCCGGGTGAGCTGACCGGCGCGGCGCTGCTGGTCGGCGAGGCCGTGGTGACGCCGTCCTTCGGGGTGGTCCCCGAGCTGCGCCGGCACACCTCCGGCTCGGGCGTGACGTTCGAGACCGTGCTGTGGCGGTTCTATCCGGTGCCGGCGTTCAGGCCCACGTTCCAGATGGGTTCCGCCGAGGCGGAGGCCGAGCTGACCGCGGCGCTGACCGAGGCGACCACCCAGCTGACCCGGCTGGACGTCGCGCACTGGCGGCCGGAGCTGGCCGGCGCGCTGCAGGCCCTGCGCCGGCCGGAGAGCACCGCGACGCTGCCACCGGGCTTCGACCCGCGCTCGCGCCGGCTGTTCGCCCGGGCCAGCGTGCTGGACCAGGTGCTGGTGCTGGCCGAGCACAACGCCCCGGGCGGCGCGGTGAACGGCTACGAGGCCCAGCAGCGCGACGCGGCCCTGCGCCCGTTGACCACGGCCTGCCGGCAGGCGCTGGTCGCCGCGTGCAACGCTCCGCTGCATGCCTGACAGATATGCGCACTGCACCTTCTGCGGTGCCCGCTTCGTGCCCCAGCAGCCCTGGCCGCGACGCTGCGGCGCGTGCGGGGAGACCAGCTATCTGAACCCCAAGCCGGTCGCCGTCGCGGTGCAGCCGGTCGGCGCCGGGCTGCTGGTGGTGCGCCGCGGCATCCCGCCGGCGCGGGACACCCTGGCGCTGCCCGGCGGCTTCGTCGAGGTGGGCGAGACCTGGGAGCAGGCGGCGTCGCGCGAGCTGGGTGAGGAGGTCGGCCTGA
The DNA here is from genome assembly GCF_044465625.1 of Actinoplanes sp. NPDC049599. NCBI lineage: Bacteria > Bacillati > Actinomycetota > Actinomycetes > Micromonosporales > Micromonosporaceae > Actinoplanes > Actinoplanes sp. NPDC049599. Next base: position 236,675 of record NZ_JBITLX010000009.1, on the reverse strand, counting down.
CGACCGACCCCGCGACGGTACGCCTGTACGACGCGATCAGCGCACCGGACGGCACCCTGTTGATCTTCGGCCTGTTCCCGGCGCTGTCCACGGCGGACGACCTGCCGCCGGTGGTGCCGAACGACGAGGCGCTCGGCTGGGAAGTGCTGCCGGCGCCCGCGCCCCTCGGCTTCGACCTGCACACCCGGGTGGCAAGCCGGTACTTCGCCGAGATGGCCGCCGGCCGTCAGCCGACGTAGACCTCCACGCGCCGGTTGGCGGCCTTGTCGCGGTCGCTGACGTTGGGCCGGGCGGGGTCGGTCTCGCCCCGGCCGGTGTGGTCGGCGCGCAGCGCGGGATAGACCCGGTGGAAGTACTCGGCGACCTGGTCGGCGCGGCGCCGGGACAGGGTGGCGTTGGCCGCGGCCGTGCCGTCGGCGTCGGTGTGCCCGACCATCAGGGCGGTGCCGAAGCCGTACCGGCGGGCCTGCAGGGACACAGTGGCCAGCACTCCGCGGGCGGTGGCGTCGAGGGAGAACTCACCGGTCGGGAAGTAGATGACCGCGAGCAGCCGGTTGGTGGCCGACGCCGGGGTGATCGCCGCGCCGATCGAGGCGGACAGGGTGCCGTCGATCCCGACGGCGGTGACCCGCAGCGCGTCGCCGGTGTCGACGGCGGCGCGGACCCGGCAGGACTGGGTGGTGGCGCCGGTCACCGCCCGGACGGTGCAGATGCGCACGCCGTTGAGCGTCACCCGGTAGCCGAGCAGCGCGGCCGTCGGCGAGACCCGCCAGGTCACCAGCGAGTCGACGAAGGTGGACAGGCTGCGCGAGACCGGCCGCCCGCCGGCGAAGGTGGGGTCGGCCAGCTGGGCCCGGGCCTGCGGGTTGGCGATGACCCGGCCGGTGGCGGCGCGGGCCGGCGCGGGCAGGACGGTGACCCGGAGCTCGGTGCCGGCGCTGTCGATGCCGTCGCTGACCGTGACCGGGATGGTGACGTGGCCGCTGAGCCGGACGTCCACGGCGAGGGTGAGCCGGCTGCCCGTGACGGCGGCATTGATCCTGGCCGCGGCCCCGGGGGCCCCGGACGGGGTGCCGGGGGCGAGCGTGAGCGGGTCGTCGTTGCCGTCGGCGAGGGCGAACGGCACCACAAGCGTCTCGCCGGCGGTGACGGTGCGCGACGACACCGCGGTGATGGCCGGGGCGGCGTTGGGCACGGTCACCCGCACGGTGCCGACCACGGCGCGGCCGAAATGGTCGTACGCGGTGTAGGTGAAGGTGTCGGTGCCCCGGAAGGTGGCCTGCGGGGTGTACCAGACGCCGCCGGCACGCAGCTCCGCGGTGCCGTGCGCCGCGCCGCCCACCTGGCCGACCGTCAGGCCGGTGCCGGTGTCGTTGGCCAGCACGTCGATGCGGACGGCACGCCCGCGCAGGGTGCTGGCGACGTCCGGCGCGGCGGCCGGGCGGGCGGCAGCACCGGCGGCGCGGCCGTGGTCGGAGACGTGGTCGGGGGTGTGGACGTGGGCGTCGGTGCGATGACGGTGAGCTGCACGGTGGCGGCGTCCGGCGCGCCGACGAGCCGGTACGTGAACACGTCGGACCCGCTGTGGCCCTCGGCCGGGGTGTACCGGATGACGGTCCCGTCGACGGTGGCGGTGCCGTGCGCGGGTCCGGTGACGACCTCGGCGAGCACCGCGCCGGACGGGTCGTTGGCCAGCACGTCGACGTCGGTGGCGGCGTCGAAGCCGATCGTGGCGCTGTCGTCGGCCGGTGCCGGGCCGGCCGCCACGGTCACGGTCACGGCGCCGGTCGCGACCGCGGCGTGCACGTCGGCAACGGTGTAGGTGAACGAGTCGGTGCCCCAGAAGTCGGCCGCGGGGACGTAGGTGACGGCGTCGCCGGTGACGCTGACGGTGCCGTGCCCGGCGATTCCGACGGACTGCACGCCCAGCGGCCCGTCGCCGGTGTCGTTGTCGAGCGGGGTGAGCGTGACGCTCGTACCGGCGTCGGTGTCGGCCTGGTCGGCGGTGGCGACGAGCGCCGCCGGCGGCGCCACCGGGGCGGGCGCGCTGACGGTGACCGTGACGGTGGCGACGGCGGTCACGCCGCCGAGGTCCCGCACGGTGTAGGTGAACGTGTCGGTGCCCGTGTACCCGACGGCGGCGGTGTACGCCACCCCGGTGCCGCCCCCGGTGACCTCCGCGGTGCCGTGGCCCGGGGTGCTGACCGCGGTGACGGTCAGCTCCTGGCCGGTGTCGTTGCCGAGCACGTCGATCGGGGCCGGGGTGCCGGCGGTCGCGGTCGCCGGGTCGGCGGTGGCCTGCGGCGGCGGGCCGGAGGGCGTGACCACGGTGACGGTGACCGTGGCGGTGTCGGTGCCGCCGCGGCCGTCGGAGACGGTGTAGGTGAACGTGTCGGCACCGGTGTAGCCGCCGTCCGGGGTGTAGCTGACCGCACCGCTGACCAGCGCGGCGGTGCCGTAGCCGGCCGTGCCGACCGCGGTGACGGCCAGGGTGTCGCCGTCCGCGTCGGTGTCGTTGCCGGTCAGCGTGAGGGTGGAGGTCTGGTTGTCGGAGACGACGACCGCGTCACCGGCGGCGGCCGGGAAGGTGTTGACGTTGACCGTGCGGGTGGCCGGGGCGTTGTCGGTCAGCGCGAGGGTGGTGTCGATGGTGGCGGAGCCGACGGTCGCCACCACGCTCGTGACCCGGTCGCCGGAGGTGGCGGGCAGCGCCAGGGTGAAGGTCAGCACGTCGCCGGAGCCGGTGATGGTGAACGGGCCCTGGAGCACGATCGTGCCGCTGCCGACGCCGTCCGGGGCCGGGGCGCCGCGCCACGTGACCGAGCCGGGCACCAGCGTCGCGCCGGCCGGGACGGTGGCGGCGAAGGCGTCCAGCACGGCGCCGGCCGAGCCGCTCATCGTGGCCTGGTAGGTGACCGTACCGCCGGTGTGCGGCAGCTGCTGCGCGTCGGCGGTCAGCGCGACGGTCATGTCGTTGCTGGACGGGGCGATCGCCGGCAACGTGGCGACGCTGCCCAGGTCGGTGTGCTTGATCTGGGTGCCCGAGGCGATCTGCTGCACCGGCAGCACGCTGGTCGGCGAGCTGGTGAACCCGACCGCGCGGAACGTGTAGACGGCGGTGTACGCCTTCGACGCCGAGCTGAGCCCGCTGACCCGCAGGGTGTCGGTGTAGCCGGCACCGTCGCTGAAGGACAGGCTCGTGCCCACCAGCCGGTACGCGCCCGCGGGCCACGAGCCCGAGGCGGCCGGGCTCATCCAGAACGACGACGGGTCGTTCGAGGAGCCGGCGCCGATGGTGCCGGTGTCCCCGGCGACGGTCACGGTGAACGTACCGCCGATCTTGGGGGTGCCGGTCGAGACCGTGACGCTGGTCAGCTTGTTGGCCGCCGCCTTGATGGTGCCCTCGACCGCGGTGAAGCCGCCGCTGTCGGCGCAGAGCTGCGCCGAGCCGGGCAGATCCGGCCGGCCGCGCCAGACGGCGACGCTGTGCCGCTGCGCGGTGGCGCTCTCGGCCAGCGCGGTCAGGTAGAAGAACCGGGACGCCGACGCCGAGCCGGCCAGCGTGGCGACCTGCTGGGCGGCCGGCTGCCCGGAACCCAGGGTCACCGAGCCGCCGGTGAAGTCGCCCAGCTCCACCCAGAGGTCGGTGCGGGGGTTGCCGGTCGTGTCGGTGACCCGGTACCCGGCGTAGGCGCCCCGCAGCACCGGGGAGGACGAGGTGTCGACGTAGAAGTTCGGCCCGTGCAGGGCGGTCACGGTCAGGCCCGCGGACGTGCACGCCACGGGCACGGCCGCCGCCGGGGCGGCGGTGACGAGCACGGGCGTGGCGGCGACCACGACAGCAACGGCGAGGCAGGCAGCGGCACGGCGAAAGATCACAAAGGTGAGTTCGGCCACCGCCGGGTGGAACTGAGCCCCTGGCCGCTCAAGAGTGGAAGACCGCCGCGAGGCTGTGCAGGCGCTGGGCCGTGCCGGTGAGGTCGCCGACCGCGCGATGGGTCTCCTCCGCCGCGCCGCGCACCTCGGCCGCGGCCGAGCTGACCGCGCCGATGGCCACGCTGATCTGCTCCGCGCCGCCGCTGACCAGGCCGGCGCCCTCGACCATGGTGCCGGTGGTGGCGGTCTGCTCCTCCACCGCCGCGGCGATCGTCACCTGGTGCTCGGCGATCGCGCTGATGATGGCGGAGAAGCCGCTCACCGCGTCGACCGCCTCGCCGGTGTCGTGCTGGATGCCCTCGATCCGGCGGGCGATCTCCTCGGTCGCCGCCGCGGTCGCCTGGGCCAGCTCCTTGACCTCGCCGGCCACGATCGCGAAGCCGCGGCCGGCCTCGCCCGCCCGGGCCGCCTCGATCGTCGCGTTCAGCGCCAGCAGGTTGGTCTGCGCCGCGATCGCGTTGATCGTGCGCAGCACGTCGTTGATCTCCTGGCTGGAGCCCTGGAGCCGGGTCACGTTGCCGGTGGCCCGGGTCACCCCGGTCACCGCCTCGTCGGTCATCCGGGACACGTCGGTGGTGTTCGTGCTGATCTCCGCGATCGCCTGGCGCATCTGCTGGGTGCCCTCGGCGATGGCGCCGACCTCGTCGCTGGTCCGGGCCGCCGAGCGGGCCACGGTCTCCAGCTCCGCGGCGGTGGCGTCGGCCGCGGTGGTCATCGTGCTGCTGGCCTGCTGGAGGCTGCCGGCCGAGGCGGTGACCTCGTCGACCGCGCGGCGGATGCCGGCCACGGTCTCCTGGAAACGGTCCATCATGGTGTTGTAGGCCACGGCCATCTGGCCCAGCTCGTCCTTGCCGACCACCGGCATCCGCGGGCTGAGGTCGCCCGCGGCGGCGGATTTGATCACGCCGGCGTCGAGCCGCAGCACCCGGACGATGCTGCTCCAGACCGACATCTGCATGAGCATGCCGATCGGCGCCACGAGCAGCGGCGCCCAGAGCCCCACGGTGGCGAGCCGCTCGAGGTCCGCGCGGGCGGCCGAGCCGGCCGGCAGCCCGGCGGCGGCGGAACCCGCCACCGAGTGGGCGAACAGGCCGAGGCCGATCATCCCGCCGACAAAACAGAGCAGGGCAATGCCGGTACGGGCCTTCGGCGGCAGCCGGTCGAGCAGCGCGAACATGGATCCTCCAGTGGGCAGCTGTCCTACCTATCGGCCGGCCCGGTCAATCCAGCGAAAATGTGCCCTTTGTCTCGAACCGCGCGAACACCCGCTGTCACTCCAGGGTGAAGGTGCCCGCGGTCTCGAACGCCGCGAGGCCGGTCAGGGACCCGTCCCAGGACAAGGCCGTCCGCCCGGTGTTGTCGAATCCGGGTCTGCCGTTCGACGCAGGGGTGTAGGACGATCATCGTCACCCGGAGGAGAACACCACCATGGCTCAGTACGCGGTCCTGATCTACGCGAACGACTCGGCGCACACCCCGGACGCCACCCCGGGAGACCTGGCCGTCCACGACCGGTACGCCCAGGAGCTGACGGAGTCCGGCTGCATGGCGGCGGCGTACGCCCTGCAGCCGATCGTCACGGCGACCTCGATCCGCGGCGACGTGGTGACCGACGGGCCGTTCGTGGACGCCAAGGAGGTCATCGCGGGCTTCTACGTGATCGACGCGCCCGACCTGGACGCCGCCCTGGCGATCGCCCGGCGCAATCCGGCCACCCAGCAGGGCGGCGGGGTCGAGGTGCGGCCCGTCGCGGGCGGCTTCGTCCGGCCACCGGCCGGGGCATGACGGAGGCCGAACGGGCGGTGGCGGAGGCCCACCGGCGGGAGTGGGCGCTGGTGCTCGCCGCCACCGCCCGCGTCGCCCGCGACCTCGACCTGGCCGAGGAGAGCGTGCAGGAGGCGTACGCGGCGGCGCTGTCGGCGTGGCCCCGGACCGGGGTCCCGGCCAACCCGGCTGCCTGGCTGACCACCATCGCCCGCCGCCGGGCGGTGGACACGATCCGGCGGGAGCAGACCTTCCGCGCCAAGCTCCCGCTGCTCATCGAGCCCGAGGGGACCGTGGACGAGGAGATGGCAGACGACGAGCCGGTGGAGGTCGTACCCGACGAGCGGCTGCGGCTGGTCTTCATGTGCTGCCATCCGGCGCTGGCCCGGGACACCCAGCCGGCCCTGACGCTGCGGCTGGTGTGCGGCGTCTCGACGGCCGAGATCGCGCGCGCGTTCCTGGTGCCGGAGCCGACCATGGCCGCCCGGCTGACCCGGGCCAAGAAGAAGATCTCGGTGGCCCGGATCCCGTTCCGGGTGCCCGGGGCGGCCGAGCTGCCCGACCGGCTGCACGGGGTGCTCGGCGTGATCCACCTGCTGTTCACCACCGGGCACACCGCGCCGTCCGGCCCGGCGCTGATCCGGACCGACCTCACCGACCAGGCGCTGCACCTGGCCCGGATGCTGCGCGAGCTGATGCCCGACGAGCCGGAGGTGCGCGGGCTGCTGGCGCTGCTGCTGATCACCGACGCCCGGCGCGACACCCGCACCGACGCCGACGGCAGGCTGCTGCGGCTGGCGGACCAGGACCGCTCCCGCTGGAACCGGGAGGCGATCAGCGAGGCCCACCATCTGATCGTGGCCGGCCTGCGCGGCGGCCGCCCCGGACGGTACGTGCTCCAGGCCGCCATCGCCGGGCTGTACGCCCAGGCGCCCACGTACGAGCAGACGGACTGGGCGCAGATCGTGACCCTGTACGACGCCCTGCTGGCGGTGTGGCCGTCGCCGGTGGTGGCGCTGAACCGTACGGTGGCGCTCGCCGAGGTGGCCGGCCCGGAGGCGGCTCTGGCGGAGCTCGAGGCGCTGGACCGGGACGACCGGCTGGCGGGCTATCAGTACCTGCCGGCGGTCCGCGCCGACCTGCTGCGGCGGCTCGACCGGTACGCGGAGGCGGCGGTCGCCTATCGGGCGGCCCTGGAACTGACGAGCAACGAAGCGGAGCGCGACTTCCTGGCCCACCGGCTGGCAGACCTGACCTCGCGAACGGCCCGGCCCGATGACCGAGCCGATGTGTGGCGCCGCTGAGTTCCTGCGGCTCGGTAGGCCGGGCCACGGCGTCCTGGAGACGCCGTTCGGCCGGCCCGTCCTCGTCGTCGGTCAAGGCAGCATCATCGCGGCGACCGGGCCGAGGCCGCCAGCCGGTCTGCCAGCGCCAGCACGCGGTCGCGCAGTTCGTCCGGGCGTTCGATCACGAACGGCAGGTCGAGCGCGGCGAGCACCCCGGGCAGCCAGTCGAGACTCTCTGCCCTGAGCTCCACGGACTGCCAGCCCTCGTCCGCGCCCGCTCGCACCTCGGCGACGCTGGCCGGCAGCCGCTGACGGATCTGCTCCGGCGTCCCCCGGATCCGCAGCGTCACCGCGTGCCGGTAGGGCGCCCGGGCCATCGAGGTGAGCAGGCGCTCCGCGGGCCCGGGCCCGGCGGGTGGCACGAACGAGCCGGGCAGCGTCCGCGCGTCCGTGATCCGGTCGAGCCGGAACGTGCGTTCCTCGCCCGTCGCCGGGACGATGCCGGTGACGTACCACCGGCCCGCGTGGTTGATCAGCCCGGACGGGTGCAGCGTGCGGGCGTCGCCGGCGGTGTACTGGATCGCCAGCGGCCGGTGCTGGCGTACCGCGTCGGCGACGGTGAGCAGGATGCCGGTCTGTGGCGCCGGGAGGTCGGCAGGCTCGGTGGTGAAGGTGAGCGAGGCCAGGACGGCGGCCAGCCGGTCCGCGATCCGTACGGGCAGGACCCGACGGATCTTCGCGGCGGCCGTCTCGCTCGCCGTACCCGTGGTCGTCGCGAACCCGGCGCGCCGCGCGGCAACCAGGCCGAGCAGGACGGCCAGGGCTTCGTCGTCGGTGAGCATGAGCGGCGGCAGGCGGTAGCCGGCGGCGAGCCGGTAGCCGCCGTAGCGACCCCGCACCGACTCGACCGGCACGTCGAGGTCGATCAGGTGGCCCACGTAGCGCCGGACTGTGCGCGGCTCGACATCAAGGCGGTCGGCGAGCTCGGCCATCGTCCGGATGCCGCCGGACTGGAGCAGCTCCAGCAGCGTGAGCACCTGAGCGGTGGGTCGCGGCATGCCCCGAGAATACTGGACCAATTCTGTCCAGTATTCCTCGTAGCGTGGGGGAATGACGGATTTCGTTTCGACCCGGATCATCACCGCCGACATCAACCGGCTGGTCGGCTTCTACGAGAAGGTCACGGGGGTGCCGGCGGTCTGGGGCAACCAGGACTTCGCCGAGGTGCGCACGACGCACGGCACGCTGGCGATCGGCAGCACGCGGACGGTCCCGCTGTTCGCGCCCGGTTCGGCCCGGCCGGCCGACAACCACACCGCGATCATCGAGTTCCGGGTGGACGACGTGGATGCGCGCTATCAGGAGCTGAGGAGCGTGGTGGTGGACTTCGTGACCGAGCCGACGACCATGCCGTGGGGCAACCGGTCCCTGCTGTTCCGCGACCCGGACGGCAACCTGGTCAACTTCTTCACCTCGCCGACCCCGGGGTGACCCTGTCGCGCATCCGACGTGACCCGAGGTGGCCCGGCGCGGCTCCCCGGCGCGATGCTGAGGAGACCCTCACATCGAGGAGTCTCGACCATGTCCGTCCGTTCCGCACGGTTCCTGCTCGCCACGGTGCTGTCGGTCGCGGGGCTGACCGCGTGTCAGACCACACCGGACGCGGCCGACACCACCCCGCCCGACCTGCGCCTGGTCGCGAACCCGGGTAGCGGCGCGGTGACGCTGCAGGACGGCAACAGCCCGGACCACCCCGACCCGCTGCCGGTGAACCCCACCCTCACCATGTCGGCGAGCGCGTCCGACGGCGGCGGGATGTCGGTCGTCTCGGTAACCGCCACAGTCCGGTGGCAGTGCGTCAACGGCACCGCGGGGACCAAGGTCGTCGGCCCGGTTTCCGCGACCGCGCCGGGCGACACCAGCCTGCTCGTCGCCAACTCGACGGTGTCGGCCGATGCCGTCGGCCCGGGCTGCACCACCGAGCAGACCCTGAAGCTGTTCACGGTGGACGTCACCGCGACGGCGGAGAACGTCGCCGGCCTGGCGCAGACCATCAACCGGCACTGGAAATACGTCGGCCCGCCGGACTTCACGATCGTGCCCTACGACAACCGCGAGTTCCTGGGCGTCGTCGAGCAGGAGCAGACGTGGTGCGGCTCGTTCACCCCGCCCAACCCGCCGTGCCTAGACCTGACCACGCCCGCCATGCAGGCGATCATCAAGGCGAATTGGCTCCTGTCCGTGGACTCGGTCATCTTCGAAACCCGCGACAAGTCGGTCCGGGCGGGGCAGCCGTTCGACATCCTCTTCACCGTCAAGAACTCCGGCAAGCAGGACTCCCCGCCCGACGCCCGGATCACCTGGTTCGTCCACACCGGCAACGGGAACCCGCTGGGCAAGCTGGTGATGCAGCGATCGACCGAGATCGGCCCGGTGCTGGGCAACCCGGATCTGCACGCATTCCTGATGCTGAGCTTCAGCCCGCTGAACGCCGGCGACTACACCCTGCGGGCGTCCATCGACAAGGCGAATCCGCTGGGCTCCGGCCCGGGCCGCAAACAGGTGACCTTCGCGGTGCTCCCCTGAGGCGCGCCTGCGGGGGAGACTGAGGACCTGCCGATCGCGTAAGGAGTCGCCATGTCCTTCACCGACGAGGAGATCGCCTATCTGCGGTCCCAGCCGCTCGCCCGCCTTGCCTCCGTCGGGGCCGAGGCGCAGCCCGACGTCGTCCCGCTCGCCTTCGAGTTCGACGGGACCCATTTCTGGGTCGGCGGCTCGGGCGGGTCGGTCCGCCGTACCCGGAAGATCAGGAACGTCGAAGCCGGGCGCCGCCGGGTCGCCCTGGTGATCGACGACCTGGTCTCGCTGGACCCGTTCGTTGCGCGGGGCATCCGCGTCTACGGGTACGCCGACGGTCCCGTCGAGCGGACCGGCATGGTGGGGCCCGGCGTCTACCTGCGGATCACGCCGGAGGTCTCGTGGAGCTGGAACCTGGCCGGCGAGCCCGTCGGCGACACGTGGTACCCGTCGCGCCGGGCCATCCATCGGCGTCCGGTCAGATCTCCCTGATCAGATCCGCGACGCTGTCCACGATGCGTGACGGCCGGTACGGGTACCGCTCGCTCTCCGCCCGCGTGCTGATCCCGGTCAGCACCAGGATCGTCTCCAGCCCCGCCTCCAGCCCGCACAGCACGTCGGTGTCCATCCGGTCCCCGATCATCGCCGTGCTCTCGCTGTGCCCGCCGATCACGTTGAGCGCCGAGCGCATCATCATCGGGTTCGGCTTGCCCACGAAGTACGGGTCGACGCCGGTCGCCTTGGAGATCATCGCCGCCACCGAGCCGGCCGCCGGCAGCGCGCCCTCGTTGGACGGGCCGGTCGGGTCCGGGTTGGTGCAGATGAACCGGGCGCCGTCGTTGATCAGGCGGACCGCCTTGGTGATCGCCTCGAAGCTGTACGTGCGGGTCTCGCCGAGCACCACGTAGTCCGGCGCGTAGTCGGTCAGCACGTAGCCGACCGCGTGCATCGCCGTGGTCAGGCCGGCCTCGCCGATCACGTACGCCGTGCCGCCGGGGCGCTGGTCGGCCAGGAACTGCGCGGTCGCCAGGGCCGCCGTCCAGATCGACTGCTCCGGCACGTCGAAGCCCATCCGGGCGAGCCGGGCCTGAAGGTCGCGCGGCGTGTAGATGGAGTTGTTGGTCAGGATGAGGAACGGCTTGCCGGACTGCTTCATCCGGTTGACGAACTCGGGGGCACCGGGGACCGGTTCGCCCTCGTGGACGAGGACCCCGTCCATGTCGGTGAGCCAGCTCTCGACAGCCTTGCGCTCGGTCATGCCGTGCTCCCCCTTGTCATGCCCTTGTGGCCCGCACGGGCACGGCCGTCGATGACGCCCGCTCGGCGTGGTTCGGTGCAGTCGGTCATGACGCTCCTCGGCGTTGCGGGGGCGGGCAGCAGTTGGCGGGGCACTGGTCCCAGACCGGCAGCGTACCGAGCCGCTCGCGGGCCGTGCCGTTCGTGCGCTCCTCGACCAGCTCGCGCACCATCGTGACGAACCGCGGGTCGGTGCCGGGGGTCGCCGCGCGGGCGTAGCCCAGGCCGAGCCCGGCAGCCGTCTCGAGGGCCTCGTTGTCCAGATCCCAGAGCACCTCGAGGTGGTCGGAGACGAAGCCGATCGGGCTCACCACCACGTCGGTGACGTCCTTGTCGGCCAGCGCGGTCAGGTGGTCGTTGATGTCCGGCTCCAGCCACGGGACCTGCGGCGGGCCGGACCGGCTCTGCCAGACCAGGTCCCAGGGCAGGTCGGGCGCGGCGGCGGCGTGCACCAGCGCGGCGGTCTCGTGCAGCTGGGCCTCGTAGCGGCCGCCGTCCGGGCCGGCCGTGCGGGCCATCGACACCGGGATCGAGTGCGCGGTGAAGACGAGCCGGGTGGTCGCCCGGCGGGCCGGGTCCAGCGTGGCCAGCGCGGCCGTGACCGCGTCGGCGTGCGGGCGCACGAAGCCCGGGTGGTCGTGGAACTGACGCAGCTTGGCCACGGCCGGCGCGCCGGGGCCGACCTTGGCGCGGGCCTGGGCGATGTCCTCCCAGTACTGCTTGCAGGAGGAGTAGCCGCCGTACGCGCTGGTGGCGAAGCCGAGCGCCGAGGTGACGCCGTCGTCGCGCATCTGCGCCAGGGTGTCGGCGAGCATCGGCTGCCAGTTCCGGTTGCCCCAGTACGTCGGCAGCGTGCTCCCGTGCGCGCGGAGCTCGGCCGTGACCGCCGCGAGCAGGTCCCGGCACTGCTGGTTGATCGGCGAGACGCCGTCGAAGTGGTAGTAGTGCTCGGCGACCTCGGCCAGCCGCTCCTCGGGGATGCCCCGGCCGCGCGTCACGTTGCGCAGGAACGGCATCACGTCGTCGCGGTGCTCGGGGCCGCCGAAGGACAGGAGCAGGAAAGCGTCATGGGCCACCTGGCCATCCTCCCTCGCCGGGCGGGGCGGCGTACAAGCACCCCGCCCCGCCCCGCGTCCGCCCGGTGTCAGGCGCCCAGCGCGTGGTACCCGCCGTCGACGTGCACGATCTCGCCCGTGGTGGCCGGGAACCAGTCGGAGAGCAGGGCGCAGACCGCCCGCGCGGCCGGCTCCTGGTCGGTCAGGTCCCAGCCCAGCGGGGCCCGGGTGGCCCACGCCTGCTCGAACTGCTCGAAGCCCGGGATCGACTTGGCGGCCATCGTGCGCAGCGGGCCGGCCGAGACCAGGTTGCTGCGGATGCCCTGCTTGCCCAGGTGCAGCGCGAGATAGCGGGACGCCGACTCCAGGCCCGCCTTGGCGACGCCCATCCAGTCGTAGACCGGCCATGCCTTGGTGGCGTCGAAGGTCAGGCCGACGATGCTGCCGCCCTGGCCCATCAGCGGCAGGCAGGCGGTCGCCAGCGACTTGTACGAGTACGTCGACACCTTCAGCGCCGTGGCGACGTCGTCCCACTGCGCGTTGAGGAACTCCCCGCCGAGCACGCTCTGCGGCCCGAACGCGATCGAGTGCACCACGCCGTCGAGGCCGTCGACGTGCTCGCGGACGTTGCCGGCGAGGGCCGCCAGATGCTCCGGGTCGGTGGCGTCCAGCTCGATGACCGGCGCCGGGGTGGGCAGCCGCTTGGCGATCCGCTCGACCAGCGACATCCGGCCGTAGCCGGTCAGCACCACCGTGGCGCCGTTCTCCTGGGCGAGCTTGGCCACCGAGAACGCGATCGACGCGTCGGTGATGATGCCGGTGATGAGCAGCCGCTTACCGGCGAGCAGTCCAGACACTTTGGGTTTCTCCGTTTCGCAGAGCGGGGTCAGTGACCCATGCCGAGGCCGCCGTCGACCGGGATGACCGCACCCGAGATGTATGCCGCGCCGTCCCCGGCCAGGAACGTCACCGCCTGCGCGACCTCGTCCGGGGCGGCGAGCCGGCCGGCCGGGATCGCCTTGAGCACCTCCGCCTTGCGGGCCTCCGGCAGCCCGTCGGTCATCTCGGTGGTGATGAAGCCCGGCGCGACCACGTTCGCCGTGATGTTACGGCTGCCCAGCTCACGGGTGATCGAGCGGGCCATGCCGACCAGCCCGGCCTTGCTCGCCGCGTAGTTCACCTGGCCCGGCCCGCCGTACAGGCCGACCACCGAGGAGATGAAGATGATCCGGCCCCACTTGGCGCGCAGCATCTTGCCGCTGGCCCGCTTGGCGACCCGGAACGAGCCGGTCAGGTTGGTGTCCAGCACCCGGGTGAACTGCTCCTCCGACATGCGCAGCAGCAGCGTGTCGTCGGTGATGCCGGCGTTGGCGACGAGCACCTCGACCGGACCCAGCTCCTGCTCCACGGTCGTGAACGCGGCGTCGACCGCGGCGGAGTCGGTGATGTCGCACTCGACGCCGAACAGGCCGGCGGGCGGGCCGCTGCCCCGGTGCGTGACGGCGACCCGGTCCCCCTGCTTGGCGAACGCCTGAGCGATGGCCAGGCCGATGCCGCGGTTACCTCCGGTCACCAAGACGGTGCGGGCCACGCGTACTCCTTCGCTAGGAAACAGATCGCTCGCAGACTAGGCGTTACCTGCCGGTAGCACGAAGCCCACCCCGGTTCGTACGGCGAGCCCGATTACCTTAGGTGCCGCTTAAGAGGTACGCTCTTCGACGGTTCCTGAGCCCGGACTACTTATGGAGGTGATCGCTGTGCGAGATAGCGATCCTCCCAGTCGTGGCCGGGCCGTTCGTCAGCCGCTCTGACCTCGACCGCCACGTGCCCCCGGCCGTGTGCCCGAGTACGACCCGCTGACCCACACCAGTCCCGCTCCACCTGCCGTTCCGCGGCTCCCGCTGTCTGCCGGAGCCCGGCAGCGTCGTGCCGCGCCACGACGGAGCTGGATGCCGGCCGCGACGACCCCGTGCGCAACTTTCCCCGTCGGTCACCCACGGAAAGTCACTGCCATGAGCAAGTTCGTCGCCCCGCTCACCTTCACCATCGCCGCGGCCTGGGTCGTGGTCCTCTTCGTGCTGGTGCACAGCGCACCCTGACCGGCGGCCTCAGGGCAGTCGTGACGTCCACAGCAGACTCATCGCCCCGGCGACGAGTCCGAGCAGCAGGGCCACCCCGGCATACCACTGGGTGACCTCGCGGGGCTCGACGCGGTGGCCGATCGAGCTGCCCATGTCCTCGTAGACCTGCTTCAGCTCGGAGACCGAGGCCGCCTCGTAGAAGTAGCCCTTGGTCTTGTCCGCCAGCTGCTGCAGCGACAGCCGGTCCACCGGCACCCGCTGCAGCTGCCCGCGGATGTCGACCACGCCGGTGTCGGTGCCGAAGGCGATCGTCGACACCGGCACGTTGGCCGCCTCGGCGGCCGCGGCAGCGTCCTCGACCGAGCGGCCCGAGGTGCGGTAGCCGTCCGAGAGCAGCACGATGCGGGCCGGCGGCGCACCCTCGGCGCCGTCCGCCGGGACCGTGCGGATCGCGTCCAGCGACGTGAAGACCGCCTCGCCGGTGGCCGTCGCCTCGGCCAGGGTCAGCCCGTCGATGCCGGAGATCACCGCGGCCCGGTCCTTGGTCGGCGAGACCAGCACGTTCGCCGACTTGGCGAACGAGACCAGCCCCAGGTTGTACGTCGGCGGCAGCTCCTGCACGAACGCCTTCGCCGCTTCCTGGGCCGCCTCGATCCGGTTCGGCTGGACGTCGTCGGCCTCCATCGACAGCGACACGTCGATGGCCAGCATCACGGTCGCCCGTTCCAGCGGCTCCTCGCGGTCGATCGACGGGCGGGCCATCGCGAACGCCAGCGACAGCAGGCTCAGCAGGAAGGCGCCGGCGGCCACGTGCCGGCGCCAGCCCAGGCCCTTGGGCGCGAGGCTGCGCAACAGCTCGACGTTGGTGAACTTCATCGCGTACGTGCGGCGGCGGAACTGCCGGTACACGTAGGCACCCGCGACCAGCAGGACGGACAGGACGGCGAGCAGCCACCACGGCTGCAGGAAACGGATCATCGCGTGGTCCCCCGGGTGCGAGCGTGTCGTTGAGCGGCCACAAAACGGACGACGTCCAGCAGCCAGTCGGTATCGGTGCGCAACCTCAAGTGTGCGGCACCGGCGGCCCGCAGCGCCCGGGCAATCTCGCCGCGCTGGTTGCCGGCCGCCTCGGCGTAACGGGCCCGCAGCGCCGGGTCGGCCGTCTGCACCTCGTGCAGCACGCCGGTCTCCGGGTCGGCCAGGGTCAGCACGCCGACGTCCGGCAGCTCCAGCTCGCGCGGATCGACCACCTCGACCGCCAGCACGTCGTGCCGCACGCCGAGCTTGCGGATCGGCCGGGACCAGCCCTCGACCGGCGCCATGAAGTCGGAGATGACCACGGCGACACCCCGGCGGCGGGGTGGCCGGTTCAGCAGGTCGATCAGCTCACCCAGGTCGGCGCGGCCGGGCCTGATCCTGGTACGGGCGATCGCGCGCAACAGCCCCTGCGCCTCCTTGCGCCCCGGGCGGGCCGGCATCCGGACGACCGGCGGCCCCGCCGTCACGGGTGCCCCGGGCTCCCGCCGCCGGCGCCAGCTGAACCCGCCCTGCTGCCGTTCGGGCAGGCCGGAGCCGGTGCCCACGACCGCGCCGATCCGGTTGCCGCCGCGGACGGTCAGGTGCGCCATCGCGGTCGCGGCGGCCAGCACCAGGTCGCGTTTGAGCATGGCCGCCGTGCCGAAGTCGAGGCTGGCGGACAGGTCGATCGCCATCCACGTCTCGAGCTCGCGGTCGGCGACCGTGCGCCGCACGTGCGGGGTGGTGGTCCGGGCGGTGACCGGCCAGTCCATCCGGCGCACGTCGTCGCCCGGCCGGTATTCGCGGCTCTCCCCCGCCTCGCTGCCCGGGCCGGGCAGCAGCCCGACGTAGTCGCCCTGCAACAGGCCGTCCAGCTTGCGGGTGACCAGCAGTTGCAGCCGCGACAGCACGGCTTCCGCGCGGGCCGTGCTCGCGTCGCTCACCGTGGGCGGGGAATCGGCGGTCGTCACGGGCGGTCCGTCACTGCTGTCCCGGCCAGGCCGGCTGGTGCGGGAGCGGGTCGACGGCCGGCCCGCTGACCGGCACGCCGGAGACCGGGTGCCCGTTCGGGTGGCCGTGCGGCGAAGTGCCCTGGCGGGACGCAACCGAGGGCATCGGCACGCTGGCCATGATCCGGGCCACGATGTGGTCGGCCGGGATGTCGTCGGCCAGTGCGTCGTAGCTGAGCACCAGCCGGTGCCGCAGGATGTCCGGCGCGATGTCCTGCACGTCCTGGGGCAGCGCGTAGTCGCGGCCGCGGAGCAGGGCCAGCGCCCGGGTGGCGCGGACGATGCCGAGCGAGGCGCGCGGGCTGGCGCCGTACTGGATCAGCTGGGCGACGTCCGGCATGCCGTGCTGGGCCGGCGCGCGGGTGGCCAGCACCAGCCGGACCGTGTAGTCGACCAGCGCGTTGTGCACGAACACCTGGTCGGCGCGGCGCTGCAGGGCGAGCAGATCCTCCGGGGTGAAGATCGCCTTGGGCTCGGGCGGGCTGACGCCCATCCGGTAGACGATCTCGCGCTCCTCGGCGTCGGTCGGATAGCCGACCAGGATCTTCATCAGGAACCGGTCGCGCTGGGCCTCGGGCAGCGGGTAGACGCCCTCCTGCTCGATCGGGTTCTGGGTCGCCATGACCAGGAAGGGGTCGGGGACCGGGTGCGACTCGCCGCCGATCGACACCTGGTGCTCGGCCATGACCTCGAGCAGCGCGGACTGCACCTTGGCCGGCGCCCGGTTGATCTCGTCGGCGAGCAGGAAGTTGACGAAGACCGGGCCGAGCTCGACGTCGAACTTCTCGCTGGACTGGCGGTAGATCCGGGTGCCGACGATGTCGGCGGGCACCAGGTCGGGGGTGAACTGGATGCGCGAGAAGGTGCCGCCGACCACCCGGGCCAGGGTCTCGACGGCCAGCGTCTTGGCGACACCGGGCACGCCCTCGAGCAGGCAGTGGCCGCGGGCCAGCAGCGCGACGAACATCCGCTCGACCATCCGGTCCTGGCCGACGATGACCCGCTTCACCTCGAACATGGCGCGTTCGAGCTGGGTGGCGTCCTGCGCGGGCGGCACCGGGCTGACGCGGTCGGCGCTCGTCGTGCCCTCGGGCGTGGTCGGCTCGGCCACCGGTCCTCCATCGAGATTCTGCGTTTCCGGGTCGCGCCGGCACGGGTGCCGACGCTCAAGACTTACACGACCGTGCTCGGAGCTGTCGGGCAGAGCCGTATTACGCGCCGGTGACGATCACCGGAGATGTCGATCTTTCTGCGCGATGCGCTCGAACGGGCACCCGCCGCGGGTAGACGAGGGACGGGGCCGGGCGTGTAACATTCAGCCCGTCGCCGGGCGACTTCCCCCGTGGTCGCCCGGCGCTCTACCCCCTCCCACCGGCTACTGTTCAGCCGTGGTTGAGATGCTTTCCCCGCAGTGTTCGCGCAAGGGCTGTCGTGCGCCCGGCGCATGGTCACTGCGCTGGAACAACCCCAAGCTGCACGCGCCGGCGTACCGCAAGACCTGGCTGGCCTGCGACGACCACCGTGAATACCTCACCGAATTTCTTACGGTCCGGGGATTCCTGCGCGAGGTGACCTCGTTCCGGACGCCGCAGCATGACGGCACCCCATAGGCTTTCAGCGTGACCGAGCCCAGCGCCCCGGCGCCCGCCCAGACCGACCCGCTCGAGCCGTGGCCCGACACGGTCGACTGGCGGCCGGTCTCCCGCAGCCTGATCACAGTGGAGTTGATCAACAGGACGATCTGGGTGGCGGTCGTGCTGGGCGGCCTCGCCGTCGGCGCGGTCCTGACCGACCACTGGAGCTGGCGCGCCGGCATGGCGGCGGTCCTGCTCCTGGCGATCTGGCGCTCCTTCGTGACGGTCCGGGCCGTCAAAGCCTGGGGGTACGCGGAACGCGACAACGACCTGCTGGTCCGGCACGGCCTGGTGATCCGCCGCCTGTCGATCGTCCCGTACGCCCGCATGCAGTTCGTCGACGTGACAGCGGGCCCGCTGGAACGCGCCTTCCGCCTGGCCACGGTCCAGCTGCACACCGCCGCGGCGGCCAGCGACGCCAAGATCCCCGGGCTCCCGCCGGAGGAGGCATCCCGGCTGCGGGACAGGCTGACGGCGCTCGGCGAGGACCGGGCCGAGGGCCTGTGACTGCCACCCACCCCCAGCCGGACCCCGGACCACGCCCGGAGTCCGCCACCACCCACCCGGCGCAACCACCAGCGCCCGGCGCCGGCCCGGGCCCACTGCAGCCGCCGGCCCACCACGGCACGGCCGGCGCAGACCCGGCCCCGCTGCAGCCGCCGGCCCACCACGACACGGCCGGCCCCCACCCGGCGCAGCCAGCCTCCGGCGCAGCCGACGCGCACCCCGTGCCGGGCGCAGACCCGGCCCCGCTGCAGCCGCCGGCCCACCACGACACGGCCGGCCCCCACCCGGCGCAGCCAGCCTCCGGCGCAGCCGACGCGCACCC
>NZ_JBITLX010000009.1:198590-218092 GCF_044465625.1 Actinoplanes sp. NPDC049599 | reverse complement strand
CCCGTGCCGGGCGCAGACCCGGCCCAACCGCACGCGGCCGTTCCTTCCGGAGCCGGGCCGGACGGCCTCACGCCCGGCGATGTCGCACTCGCCGGTTCGAACGGGCCGGCCGCCATGGTCGACGAGCCGCGGCGGCGGCTGCATCCGCTCAGCCCGCTGCTCAGCGGCGCCAAGTCCATCGCCGTCATCGTCGCCGCGCTGAGCTGGCAGACGTTGTCGCAGGTCGGGGTCGAGCGGTTCGCGCTGGTCGTCGCCGTCGTGGCGGTCGGTGTGGTGATCTTCGCGGTGATCGGCTGGCTGAACACCGGCTACCACGTGGTCGGCCGCGAGCTGCGGATCCAGGACGGGCTGGTCTGGCGGCGCAACCGCGCCATCCCGCTCGACCGGCTCCAGGCCGTCGAGCTGCGCCGGCCGCTGCTGGCCCAGCTCACCGGGCTCGCCGAGCTGCGGCTGGAGGTGGTCGGCGGCGGCAAGACCGAGGCCCCGCTGGCATACCTGACGGTCAAGGAGGCCGGCGCCCTGCGGCAGCGGTTGCTCGCGCTCGCCGGCCGTACCCCCGGGGTTTCCGATCCTGCCGCCGCGCAGCCGGCGGTCGCTCCCGCGCCGGAGCGACCGCTCTACCGGGTCAGCAACCGCGACCTGCTGATCAGCCAGCTGCTCACCCCGCAGGCCTTCCTGCTGCCGGTCGGCATCGCCTTCGTGGTCATGCAGTTCGTGCTGGAGGGCTCGTGGACCTTCGTGGGCATCGCCAGCACGGTGACCGCGATGGCCGGCGTGCTGCTGCAACCGGTCCGGCGGGTGCTCCAGGACTGGGACTTCCGGCTGGCCCGCGACCCCGCCGGGCGGCTCGCGGTCCGCTACGGCCTGCTGGAGACCCGCAGCCAGATCGTCCCGCTGCACCGGGTCCAGTCCATCGGCGTGACCTGGCCACTGCTCTGGCGGGCCAACGAGTGGCTGCACATGCGCCTGGACATCGCCGGGTATGCGGGCCCGCAGTCGGACAACGACAAACGCTCCGACCGCCTGCTGCCGGTGGGTGACCTCCCGGTCGCCCGCGCCCTGGTGTGGGAGGTCCTGCCGGGGGTGGACCTGGCCGCGCTGGCGACCCTGCCACCGCCGGCCCGGGCCCGGTGGCTGCACCCGTTCGCGCTGAAGTCGTTCGGCGCGGGGCTGACCCCGGAGGTCTTCGTGTCCCGCTCCGGGCTGCTGACCCGGGAGCTGACGATGGTCCCGTACGCGCGGTTGCAGAGCGTCCGGGTGGTGCAGGGGCCGGTGCAGCGCAGGCTGCGGCTGGCCACGGTGTATGCCGACACGGCGGGCGGGCGGTCCGGGGTGGCCGAGGACCGCGACGTGGCGGAGGCCTGGTGGCTGGCCGAGCAGCTGTCGATCCGGGCCCGGCACGCCCGCGGCCCGGCATTCCGCACCCAGGCCCCGACCGACCAACACCCCACCGACCAACACCCCGCCAGCCAACTCCCGCCCGGCCAACTGCCCGCCGACCAACTCCCGGCCGACCAACTCCCGCCCGGCCAACTGCCCGCCGGCCAACTCCCGCCCGGCCAACTCCCGCCCGGCCAACTCCCGGCCGACCAACTCCCGCCCGGCCAACTGCCCGCCAGCCAACTCCCGCCCGGCCAACACCCGGCCGGCCCGGCCGCCGTGTCCGGCCACGCGCCGCCGCATGCCCCTGCACCCGACCGGGCGCTGCCCGGACCAGGACCCCACGACGAAGCGCGCCCCGCGCCCGCCCGGCCCGGGACACACGATCAAGCGTGGCCGGGATCGGCGCCCCACGACGAGGCACACCCGGGACAATCCGAGCCGGCACGCCTCGACGGCACGCAGGCCGCGCCGGCCGGACCCACGCCCGAGGATGACGCTTACTGGCGTCGGCCTCCGCAGCCCTAAGCTGTGCCCATGGAGCTTCCGGAGTTCTCCCCCGGGCTCAGCGCCCGGGTGGAGCTGACCGTCACCGACGCGGACACCGCCCAGGCGCTCGGCTCCGGGGACGTGCCCGTGCTCGGCACGCCCCGGGTGCTCGCGCTGGCCGAGGCCGCCACCGTCGCCGCCACGGCCCGGCAGATGCCCGGCGGGGTGACCACGGTCGGGGTGCGCGCCGAGGTTGAGCACCGTGCGCCGACGCCGCTCGGCCACCGGGTCACCGCGCTCGCCACGCTGACCAAGGTGGACGGCCGCAAGCTGATCTTCGATGTGGTGGTCCGCGACGGTGAGGAGCTCGTCGCCGAGGTCCGGGTCGAGCGCGTGCTCCTGGACCGCCAGCGCTTCATCGCCAAGGCCCTCGGCGACTGAGCCACCCAG
This sequence comes from Actinoplanes sp. NPDC049599, assembly GCF_044465625.1. Classification (NCBI taxonomy): domain Bacteria; kingdom Bacillati; phylum Actinomycetota; class Actinomycetes; order Micromonosporales; family Micromonosporaceae; genus Actinoplanes; species Actinoplanes sp. NPDC049599. The sequence continues at coordinate 215,773 of NZ_JBITLX010000009.1, read as the reverse complement.
CCCGGCGCGAACGCCCCGCGCGGTGACCGAGCCACCCAGCCCGCGCCAACCGCCCCTACAACAACGCCTCGAACGGTGCGAGCCTGACCACGCCCGCGACCTGCCGGGCCAGCTCGGCATCCGCCGTCACCAATGCATCAGCCTGCAACTTGGCCACCGCGACGTACTCCGCGCCCACCGTGTCTTCCCAGCCCAGCTGTTCCGCCAATTGCCAGGCCACCGACCGCGACACCCGGTCGCCGAGCAGCCTGATCTTCATCGTGGTGATCCCGTCGAGCAGCGCCCGGGCCCCCGCCCGGTCCAGCTCGCCGCGCCGGACCTCCCGGTAGAGCAGCGACAGCGCCTGCGAGCGCAGCACGTTGGGGGCGACGAGCTGGTGCCCGGCGGCCACCGTGGCGCCCTCGCGGACCAGCCGGATCGCGGTGGGCGCGTCGATCGCGTATCGCGTCATGATCCCATCCTGGCCGGTAGGCCGAACGCCGCGAAGTGCCCGGCACCCAGGAACGAGGTCAGCTCGGAGATCCGTGCGCCGCGCAGCGTGAGCACGGTGATGGCCCAGGCCCGCCCGTCCAGGTACTGGCCGACCGCGGCCTGCCCGTTCGCGGTCACCGCGGCGGTGCGCCAGCTGCCGCACGAGCCCAGCGGCACCCGGGCCGCGAAGTCGGTGACCGCGTCGAGCCCGCGATACCAGTGCGGCAGCGGCGGCATCGACCACGTGACGTCCTCGGTCAGCAGCGCGACCAGCCCGTCGACGTCGCCGCGTTCCAGCGCCGCCGAGTAGCCGGTGACGATCTCCCGCAGCCGTGCGTCGCCGAGCTTGCGCAGGGTGCGCTGCTGGCTGTGGTCGGGCGCCTTGCGTGCCACGATCGCCCGGGCGCGCTGCAGGGCGCTGTTCACCGACGCGGTCGAGGTCGCCATGATCTCGGCGATCTCCGCGGGCGGGAAGCCGAGCACCTCGACGAGCAGCAGCGCGGCGCGCTGGTTGCCCGGCAGGTGCTGCAGGGCGGCGACGAACGCCAGCTCGATCGCCTCGCGCTGTTCGTAGCGCGCGGCCGGGTGGGCGCGGGGCAGCTCCCCACCCGGGTACGGCCCGAGCCACGCGACCCCGTCCAGCGGCACGTCACCCAGCACCGCCCGGGCACTGGCCGGTCCCAGGTCCACGGGCAGCGCCCGCCGTCCCCGCGCCTCGACCGCGTCCAGGCAGGTCCGGGTGGCCACGGTGTAGAGCCACGAGCGCAGCGAGCTGCGGCTCTCGAAGCCGGCCAGCCCGCGCCACGCCCGCAGCAACGCGTCCTGCAACGCGTCGTCGGCGTCGTGGGTGGAGCCGAGCATCCGGTAGCAGTGCGCGTGCAGTTCCCGGCGCAACGACCCGACGAGACGGGTGAACGCCTCGTCGTCGCCGTCGCGGGCCCGGTCCAGGTCGCCGGTGCGGGTGTCGGTCACGCCCTGCAGTGTGCCTCCAGCAGCACCCGCAGGCATTGCTCGAACGCGGCCGGCTGCGCCACGAAGCCGACGTGATCACCGGGGAACATCGTCGGCGCTACGCCCAGGGCGTCCGCCAGCGCCCGCGCGGCCCGGTCGCACAGCTGCCCGGCCGACTCCGCGCCGATGCCGACCACGATCCGGGTGGGCACCGACCGCAGCCGGTCCAGGTCGGGCCGCCACCGGGCGGTGTGCCGCAGCATGTGGGCGAACTGGAAGTGCTCGTCGGCGACCGCCTGCGGGGAGCGGTCGGCGAGGAAGATCTGCTCGACGGCCCCGGGCGGCAGCTCGATGTTCGCGATCTTCAGGAACTGCCGCCAGGCGCCCGCGACGTCGCCGGCGAGATAGGTGGCGATCATGTCCTCGGTGGCGGCGGCCAGCTGGTCGCGATCGGGCAGCAGGTCCTCCAGCGGCGGCTCGTGGGCGATCACCGTGTGCACCAGGTCGGGCCGGAGCTGGGCGAGCGCCAGCACGCTGACCGCGCCGCCGCTGGAGCCGAGCGCCACGGCCGGCCCGGCGTCCAGGTGGGTCAGCAGCCGGGCGAGGTCGTCGGCCCGGCCGGCCGGGGTGGAGTCCCGGCCGGGATCATCGACCGGGCTCCGGTTGATGCCGCGCGGGTCGGTGGTCAGCACGGTGTGGTCGCGCGCGAGCAGGCCGGCAAGCGGCTCGAACGCGCGGGCGTCCATCGGTGCGCCGGTCAGCAGCACGAGCGGGCCGGTGCCGCGTACCTCGTAGTGCAGGCGGGCGCCGGGTACGGCAAGGGACATCGTGGTCATCGTGGTCCTCCGGGACGGGGCTGATAGCGCGCTGTCGGAGGAAGTGACTCCCGCCGTACCGGAAATTCATCGGTCGGACGGCTTGATGGTGTCGATGAGGTTGACGTCGCGGTCGAGCCGGCCCTGCGAGGCCAGGATCGGCCGGGCGTAGCCGGACATGAAGCGCACCGCGATGTCCGGCCGGGTCACGCGGATCCGCGCGGCGGCCCGGACCGCGAAGGAGGCGGGCGGCTAGAGCAGCGCCCCCCAGCGGGCCGTGAGCTCCTCGTACGTCGGCATCGCCACCGCGCCGCCGGGGCGTTCGCAGACCAGGCCGGCCACCGCCAGCGCGAAGCGGACGTAGCTCTGCCAGCCCTCGGCGTCGGCCGGCACTCCGTCGGCCAGCAGGCGCCGGATCAGCGCGCCCATCACCGAGTCGCCCGCGCCGGTGGCGTCCACCGCTTCGACCGTCGGCGCCGTCAGCAGCACGCCGTCGCCCGCCGCCGTCGCGACGTAGGCACCCTTGGCGCCGCAGGTGACCACGACCGCCTTCGCGCCGGTTTTGAGGACGTGCTCCGCGGCGGCGGCCGGCCCGGTGCCGTCCCAGAGCACCTCGGCGTCGGCCGAGCTCAGCTTGACCAGGTCGGCGGTGGCGAAGAAACCCTCGACCAGCTCGCGCAGGGCGCCGACCGCGGCGGCGTCGGGCAGCAGCTTCGGGCGGACGTTCGGGTCGAAGACCTTCAGCGGGCCGGGCACCGCCCAGGCCTTGCGGGCCGCCGCCCGGAACGGCTCACGCATCAGGCAGATCGAGCCGGTGTAGACCACGTCGGCACCGGCGACCACCTGCTCGTCGACGTCCTCCGGGCGCAGCAGCGCGTACGAGGGCGGTTCGCCGTAGAACTGGAAGGTCGGCTCGGCGCCCTCGAAGGTGGTCACCGCCAGCGTGGTCGGCACCGGTACCCGGGTCAGGCCGGTGGTGCCGACGCCGAGCTGGCGCAGGAACGCGGCGATCCGGTCGCCGAGGGTGTCGTTGCCCAGCGAGCCGTAGTAGCGCACATCGCCGCCGAGCCGGGTGGCGCCCACCGCCACGTTGAGCGGGGCGCCGCCGATCGCCTGCCGGTAGATCAGCTCGCCGTCGCGCGCGGTTTCCAGCAGGTCCACCAATGCCTCGCCGAGCACCACCGCGTAGCCCATCGCCGCTTCCCTCCACGTGCCGCCGTCCTGATGCCGTCAGCCTTACGCCCGGAACGCGAGAAAGCCAGCGAGTCCCGAATGATGCCTGATATGCGGTTGTTTGGCATGATTTGCCCATGCACCCGCGCGCGCTCCTGCTGCCCCTGCTGCTCACCGCGACCCTGACCGGTTGCGCCGGCCCGGCCCGGCCGACCACCGGGCCGGCCGCGTCCCGGCCGCCCGGCTCGACGCCGTGGCTGGTCAGCGGGGCGCCGAGCCCGCAGCGGCCGTCGTCCGCGCCCACCCCCGGCGCCGCCGCGCCGCTGGCCGAGGGCACGGTCAGCGGCACCTTCCTGCCGTTCCCGCAGAGCGCGCGGGCCGTCACCTACGACCCCCAGGTGGTCCCGCCGGGTGCGACCGCCCTGGTCGACATCGCCCGGACCGCGCGGGGCACGACGGTACGGCTGACCGCCCGCGGCCTGGTCCCGCGCCGGGCCTACGGGGCGCACCTGCACACCCGGCCGTGCACCTCGATCCCGGACGACGCCGGGCCGCACTACCAGCACAGCGCCGACCCGAGGAAGCCCTCGGTGGACCCGGCCTACGCCAACCCGCGCAACGAGGTGTGGCTGGACTTCACCGCCGACGCGGCCGGCGCCGCCACCGTCACCGCACGGCTGGACTGGACGTTCGACGAGGTCGAGCCGCCGCGGTCGCTGATCGTGCACGCCGAGCACACCCGTACCGCCGCGGGCAAGGCCGGGATGGCCGGGCCGCGCGTGGCGTGCCTCACCCTGGGCCCACGCTGATGCCGGGCTGCTCTTGATCTTGGCGAGGCGGTAACGTCAGGACGGCACGGGGGACGACGCGCGGATGACGGGAGGGCCGGCCATGGCCGAGCAGAGCGAGGGCACGACTCCGAGCGAGCCGAAGACCGAGTCGCACGACCCGGACTTCCCCGAGGCGTTCCTGCAGTTCATGCGCGGCGGCTGGCGCGACGACGCACTGGGCGTCACACCCCGGCCGGAGACGCCCAACTACGCCAAGCGCCGCGCCGCGCTCTCCGACGCGTTCCCCGGCGAGACGCTGATCATCCCCAGCGGCACCGAGAAGGTCCGCGCCAACGACACCGACTACCCGTTCCGGCCGGCCAGCGACTTCGTCTACCTGACCGGCGACAGCGACCCCGGCAGCGTGCTGGTGCTGCGGCCCAGCGGCTCCGGGCACGACGCGGTCCTCTACAGCCACCAGCGCTCCTCCAAGGAGACCGACGAGTTCTTCCGCAGCCGCGACGGCGAGCTGTGGGTCGGCCGCCGGCACACCCTGGCCGAGAAGTCGACGGAGCTCGGCCTGGAGACGGCGCCCTGGGGTGAGCTCGGCCCGAGCCTGGCCGACTGCGCCCCGGCCCGCACCCGGGTGCTGCGCGGCCACGACGCCAATGTGGACCGCGCGATCCTGGCCTACGAGCCCGACCCGCGGCAGCGCCGCGACCGCGCGCTGGCCGGAGTGATCTCGGAGCTCAAGCTGGTCAAGGACGAGTGGGAGATCACCCAGCTGCAGGACGCGATCGACGCCACCGTGCGCGGCTTCGAGGACGTCGCGCGCATCCTGCCCGCCGACCGCGGCGTCAAGGAGCGCCTGCTGGAGGGCGTCTTCGGGCTGCGCGCTCGGACGGACGGCAACGACGTCGGCTACGGCAGCATCGTCGGCGCCGGCGCGCACGCGACGATCCTGCACTGGGTGCGCAACACCGGCGTGACCAAGCCGGGCGAGCTGCTGCTGATGGACATGGGCGTCGAGGGCCGCACGTTCTACACCGCCGACGTGACCCGCACGCTGCCGGTCTCGGGCACCTTCACCCCGCTGCAGCGCCAGGTCTACGACATCGTGCACGCCTCCCAGCAGGCCGGCATGGACGCGATCCGGCCCGGGGTGAAGTTCAAGGACGTGCACCTGACCTGCATGCGCGTGCTCGCCGAGGGCCTGAAGGACCTGGACCTGCTGCCGGTGAGCGTGGACGAGGCGATGAGCGAGGAGTCCACGGTGTACCGCCGCTGGACGCTGCACGGCTTCGGCCACATGCTCGGCATCGACGTGCACGACTGCTCGGCGGCCCGCAAGGAGACCTACCGCGACGGCACGCTCGGCGAGGGCTACGTGCTGACGGTGGAGCCGGGCCTGTACTTCCAGCCCGAGGACGAGCTGGTCCCCGAGGAGCTGCGCGGCATCGGCATCCGCATCGAGGACGACGTCGTGGTCACCGCCGACGGCTGCCGCAACCTGTCGGCCGGGCTGCCGCGCTCGTCCGACGAGGTCGAGGCGTGGCTGGCCGCGCAGCGCGAGGCGGGCCCCCGGCTGCCCGAGTAGGAGGCGCCGGCTAGCCGCGCGGGGCGTATTCGGAGATCACGAAGCAGCTGACCGCCTCGCCGCTGTCGTCGGAGACGTCGAAGGACACCACGACCGGGTGACCGTCGGCCGGGTCGGCCTTGACCGTCATAGCGCCGCCGTCGTCGGCCGCGGTGCGGGCCAGCTCCAGCAGCCCGCCCAGGCTCGGCACCTCGATCTCCTCCTCGCCGGAGGCCGTCCGGCCGTCGATCCGCTCGACACCGGTGACCTCGCGGGCGGCGACCGTGACCCGGTACTTGCCCAGGGACGGGCCGCCCTCGCACTGCCGGTCGACGACAAACCCGTAGTCGGCCGGCTCGCTCCAGGCCGGCGCCGACGCGGGCGTGACGAAGGCGGGCGGCGCGGCGGCCGGCTCGCCGCCCGTGCAGCCGGCCAGGGCCGTAACCAGCGCGATGCCGCACAACGCCCGGGCGTACCGCACGATGACCTCCGAGCTCGGGAACGTCCGCCGTCCGGCGGGCCGCGCCCATGTTTCCAGACCCGCGCAACGCCACCGCCACCCCATCACCCGCGCGGGGTGACCCGCTACACGCTCATCCCGCGCGGGAACCGGACGATGGGTAGGACGTGGACAACGGCAGCGCCGGGGTGGACCGGCTTGGTGATGCCGCACGCCTGCGGGAGCTGCGCGAGACCGGGCTGCTGGCGGCCGGCTGCTACCCGTCGCTGGACCGGCTGGTGCACTCGGCGGCCCAGCAGGTGGGCGCCCCGATGGCCCTGGTCACGCTGGTCGACGCCGACCGCCAGGTCTTCGTGAGCCAGGTCGGCATCACGGCGCCGTGGGCGGTGCACGGCACCCCGCTGTCGCACTCGTTCTGCCAGTACGTGGTCACCGACGACGCCCCGCTGGTCGTGCCGGACGCGCACACCGACGACCGGCTCAGCAACAACCCGGCGATCGAGGACCTGCACGCCGTGGCCTACGCCGCCTTCCCGCTGCACTCGCCCGACGGCGCGGTGCTGGGGGCATTCTGCGTGATCGACACCGTGCCCCGGCACTGGACGGCGCAGGAGCTCGCGATCGTGCAGGCGCTGGCCACCGCGGTCGAGACCGAGATCGCGCTGCGGATGGCCAACCGCGACCTGCTGCTGGCCACCGAACGCATGCACCGGGTGCTGGACACGGCCAACGACGCGTTCGTGTCCGCCGACGCCGACGGCATGGTCACCGCATGGAACGCCGCCGCCGCGGCCCTGTTCGGCTACCCGCCGGTGGAGGCCCTCGGCCGGCCGGTCGGTGACCTGATCCTGCCGGCCCGGTGCCGGGCCGCGCACGACGCCGGGCTGCGCCGGGTCCGGGACTCCGGCGTGTCGATCCTGTCCGGCCAGCGCCTGGAACTGGCCGCCGTCGACCGGTCCGGGCGGGAGTTCCCGATCGAGATGACCCTGCAGGTTGTGCAGGAGGACGGCGCCCCGGTCTGCCACGCGTTCCTGCACGACATCAGCGGCCGTACCGCGGCCGAGCAGCAGGTCGCCGACGACCGGACCTACCTGCACTCGCTGCTCGACAGCCTGGACACCGGCGTGGTGGCCTGCGACGCCGACGGCCGGCTCGTGCTGCGCAACGCCGCCCTGCGCCACCTCTACGAACTCGGCGAGGGCCGGCACACAGTCACCTCGCGGCCCGGGCCGGACCGTGTCTACGCCGCGGACGGCGTACGCCCGCTGGAGCCCGCGGAGCTGCCGCTGGCCCGGGCGTACACCGGAGAGCACGTCGAGGGCCAGGAGCTGGCGATCCTGGCGGCCGACGGCCGGCGCCGCCGGATGGTCGCGAACGCCCGGCCGATCACCACCGCCGACGGCCGGCGCCTCGGTGCGGTCGCCGCGCTGCACGACGTCACCGATCAGCACCGTGCCGCGGTGCTCCAGCAGACCCAGTACGCGGTGGCCCGGGTGCTGGCCGACGCCGGCAGCGCGGAGCAGGCCGCGACCGACGCCGTCGCCGCGATCGCCACCGCCCTGGGCTGGGCCCGCGGGGAGTTCTGGCGCACCGACGACGCCGCGGGCACGATCGACCGGATCTGTTGCTGGACCGATCCCGCGCAGCCGCCGGGGGCCGCGGCCGGCGAGCCGTCCGTGCTGCCGCGCGGCACCGGACCGGCCGGGACCGTCTGGGAGACCGGCACCGACCTGTGGACCCCCGACCCGGCCGACGACCGGCACACCGTCATCGGCCTGCCGGTCCGCAGCGACGCCCGGGTCCTCGGCGTGCTGCTGTTCCTGAGCACGGCCGCGCAGGATCCCGACGCCGACCTGCTGGCCATGCTCGACGGCGTCTGCGCGCACCTCGGCCGGCACCTGGAACGCCGCCGCGCGGAAGAGCTCGCCCTGACCCTGGCCGCCACCCGGCGCGCCCTCGACCGGGTCGTCTCCCAGGTCAACGACTACGTGTGGACCTTCACCTTCCCGCCCGGCGGCCGGCCCACCCCCGTCTACGTCAGCCCCGACAGCAGCGGCATCCTGGGTGAGCAGCTGCCCGCCGGCACCGACATCGCGATGGCGCTGGCGGAATACGTGCACACGGACGACCGGGTGCTCCTGGCCGGGCTGCGGGACTCCGTGATGAGCGGCAGCGCGGCCGACGCCGAGGTCCGCCTGCACGGCCTGGACGGCGTCACCCGCTGGGTCTGGATCCGGTCGGTGCCTCGCCGCGAGGACGGCATCCTCTACGTCGACGGCATCGCCACCGACGTCACCGCCCGCCGGGAGCTGACCGAACGACGCGACCATGCGCTGCGCGACCAGCAGCAGCAGAACAGCCGGCTGCGCGAGCTGGACCGGCTCAAGGACGAGCTGGTCGCCCTGGTCAGCCACGAGCTGCGCAATCCGCTGGCCACCATCCGCGGCTACACCGAGATGCTGCTCGACGACTCGGAGCTGACCGCGGACCACCGGCACCTCGCCACGGTGATCGACAAGCACAGCGCGCACATGCAGGGGCTCGTCGACGACCTGCTGGACACGGCCCGGATCGACGCCGGGCAGCTGCGGCTGGAGCCGCGGCCGGTCTCGCTGATCCGGCTGGTGGTCGACAGCATCGACGCCCGCCGCCCCGACGCCGCCGCCAAGGGCATCACCGTCACCGTCGACATGGCCCGGCACCTGCCCGTGCACGCCGACCCGATCCGGCTGCGGCAGGTGCTGGACAACCTGGTCTCCAACGCCGTCAAGTACACGCCCCGGGACGGCTGCGTGACGGTCACCGGCCGCCACGACAACGACGGCACGACGACGCTGCGGATCTCCGACACCGGCATCGGGATCCCGGCGGCGGAGCGGTCGAACCTGTTCGACCGGTTCTTCCGCGCCACCAACGCCGTGTCGCAGGGCATCAAGGGCACCGGGCTCGGGCTGACCATCAGCAAGGCCATCATCGACGCGCACGAGGGCACGCTCACGGCGGAACCGGCCGGCCCGGACGGCGGCACCGCCTTCATCGTCACCCTGCCCAGCCGGCCACCCGCCTGCGACTGACCGGCGCGGAGGTCAGCTCAGCTCGGCGACGAACACCGCCACGGAACGGGCCGGCACGGTGAGCGTCCCGGCCGTCGCGGTGGCCGTCCGCAGCAGCGGATCCGCCGACGCCGCCAGCTCCGGGTGCAGGCCCAGGGGCACCTCCGCCAGCGCCGGGACGTGCTGCGTGGTCGGCTCCTCGGTGGCGTTGAAGACCACCGTCACGGTGCCCCAGCGCGGGTCCAGGCCGGTGCCGTCCAGGCACATCACGATCACGCCCGGGCTCTCCCGCGGCCCGCCCAGCGGAAACGTCAGCCGGTGCTGCACCTCCTCGGCGGTGGGCAGCCCGAAGACCGGCGAGGACCGGCGGACGCGCAGCAGTTCCGCATACCGGGCCGCGGCCAGGTCCATGATCTCCGGGGACGGGACCAGCCCGGGGTCGGCGAGCAGCGGGCGGGCCCAGGGCCACTTGTCCTCGTTGTCGGCCGCCGGTGGCAGGCCGATGCCGAAGCCGTTGCCGTCGGCGCCGTTCCAGCGGATCTGGTTGAACCAGTCGCCCGAGTCGTAGGAGTTGCGGTCCAGCGACTTCGACCGCAGCCGTTCCGTGCCGAGCGCGACGAAGCCGACGCCCTGGCCGAGCACCACCAGGGAGAGCGCCAGCACCTGCATCCGGGCGCGCTCGATCATCGGGAGCGCCGGCGGCAGCTTGAACGCCATCGCGTCGTACAGGATCTCGTTGTCGTGGGCGTCCACATAGGTGACGGACTCCCCCGGGGTCGCCGCGTAACCGCTCGGCGAGCCGTTGTAGTCGATCTGGGCGCCGCTGAGCTCGGCGCCGGTGTGCGTCACGAACCGGTACGTCGCCAGCGCCCCGGAGAGCCCCACCTTGATCCGGTCGTGCACGGCCAGCGGGGTCGCCGCGCCCAGCCCGGTCGCGAAGCCCTGCACCGACGGGTCGTCACCGAACGAGCCGCCCCCGCGGACCGCGTCCCGCAGCCGGTCGTTGAACGTGCCGATCCCGGTGCCGGCCATGTTGACCTGCGTCGCCTGCACGAACCGGGCGTCGTACGCGATCTCCCCGAAATTCCAGCCCTCGCCGTACAGGTAGATGTCGGGGTCGAGGTGGTCCAGGGTGACCCGGGTCTCCAGGATGTTGGCGCGCGGGTGGTGGCCCATCAGGTCGAAGCGGAAGCCGTCCACCTGGTAGTCGCGCGCCCAGGTGACGATCGAGTCGACCACCAGCCGGCCCATCATCATGTGCTCGGGCGCGGTGTTGGAGCAGCAGGTGGACTCGGCGACCGTGCCGTCGTCGAGCAGCCGGTGGTAGTAGCCGGGGACGACCTTGTCCAGCACGCTCCACGGCGCCAGCCCGTCGGCCATCGTGTGGTTGTAGACGACGTCCATGATCACCCGCAGGCCGGCCGCGTGCAGCGCCGCGACCATCGCGCGGAACTCCAGGATCCGCGCGCTGCCGGCCGGCTCGACGGCGAAGCTGCCCTCCGGCGTCGTGTAGTGCAGCGGGTCGTACCCCCAGTTGAAACCGTCCTCGGCGGCGACCGCCATCACCGCCCGCTGCTGCTCCGCCGAATCCGGCGGGAACGCGGCCAGGTCGCACTTCGGCACCGCCTGGTCGGCCCGGCGGTCCGGCACGGTCGCGTAGTCGAACGCGGGCAGCAGGTGCACGTGGGTGAGCCCGGCGTCGGCGAGCATCCGCAGGTGCCGCATCCCGGCCGAGTCGCTCCGGGTGAAGGCCAGGTAGGTGCCGCGCAGCGCGGCCGGCACGGTGGTGTCGGCGATGGAGAAGTCGCGGACGTGCACCTCGGAGATCTGCATCCGGGCGGGGGCGACGGCCGGCGGCTTGGCCCGGGTCTGCCAGCCCGGCGGCATCAGCTCCGGGTCGGCCAGGTCGACGAGCTGGCTGTGCGTGGAATCCACCGACAGCGACAGCGAATAGGGGTCTGTCACGCTGCTGGTCACCACGCGCTGCGCCGCCGGGTGCCACACCTCGACCCGGAACCGGTAGTAGCGGCCGAGCCACTTGCGCTTGCCGGCGATCGACCACACGCCGGTCACCGGGTCGCGCTCCATCGGCAGGATCTTCGGCTCGTCGTCGCCGGGGGTGCGGGACAGCTCCAGCTCGACGGCGCGTGCGGTCGGCGCCCACACCGAGACGGTGGGCCGCTGCTCGTCCATGACCACGCCGAGCTCGGCGTCGGCGGCGTCGGCGTACAGGTCGTCGAGCACGCCCGGCAGCTGCACCGCGGTCAGCGCGGTGAGCCGCCCGGCCGGGTCGTGGCCGGCCACCAGCAGCTGGCCGCGCAGCAGCAGCCCCAGGGCGGCGTCGCCCAGCTCCGGCACGGCGAACGCGCGGTAGGCCCGCAGGTGCGGGAAGTGCCGGCTCTGCGTCTGCAGCAGCCCGCCGGGGCGCGGGGTCAGCGGCAGCGTGGTGCGCTCGCCGGTCAGCTCGTCGCCGGTGCGGCGCAGGCCACCCTCCGGGGCCGCCACCAGCGTGAAGCTCTCGGCCAGGTCGGCCAGGTGCGGCGGCAGGGCCAGCGTGGTGCGGTCGAGGAACACCGCCAGGGACCGGGCCGGGTCGAGCTCGGGGCCGAGCGAGCGGACGTCGGGCAGGACGGGCGCGGCGGTGCCGGCCAGCAGCCACACCTCGTGGCTCCGGGTCAGGTCCAGACGCTGGTCGACGGGCAGGTCCTTGACGTCCTCGCGGTGCAGGACGAAGCGCAGGCCGGCGGCCTCCGGCCGGACCGGCACCCGGAAGACCGCGCCGAAGGCGTCGAACGCGGCGGGCGCGAGCGGCGCGTGCCACAGCGGCTTGCGCGGCGTGCCCTCCCAGGCGTGCAGGCCCCAGCCCGCGTAGTCGGCGTCGTCGCGGCGGTAGTGCAGCACCGCGATGCCGTCTTCGGCCGGGATCTCGCTGCTCCAGCCGGCCGCGGCCGCGCTCGGATAGATCTCGGGGTCGCCGGGGCGGAGCCAGATCCGCGGCGTGACGGCGGGGTCGACCCGCCGGTCGACGGGCACGTCCTTGGCGCCGGTGTGATCGACGACCAGGAACCCGACGTCGCGGGCCCCGTCGGCCAGCCGCACCCAGGCGAAGCGGCCGTAGTCGTCGGTGCCGGCGAACGGGTGACCGCCCGGGAAGCCGGTGATCGCGTCCGGGGCGATGTCACCCCAGGCGTGCAGTGACCAGTCGCCGTAGCCCTCGTCCTCGCGGCGGTAGTGCACGACCAGCCAGTGCGGCCTGCTCAGCTCGGTCAATGCCTCCGGCGAGGCGATCTCGATCGTGGTCACCTGCACATGATGGCACCGGGGTGCGTCAGTTTCAGTGCGTCGCGATCACGGTGGTGATCCGCGGGCCGTCCGCGTCGACCCGGATCAGGTACCGGTAGCTCTCCCCCGGGACCGCGTTGCCGAGGCTGTCCAGGTACTCCCACTCCACGGCGACCATGGCCAGCGCCGGGCTGAGCCGCTGCACGTCGCGCAGCTGCGCGTGGGCGGCGACGATCTGCTGCTCGTTGTACGCCGGAGCAGCCCCGAGGAAGGACAGCGCCACCGCCGCCGGCGAGGCGAAGGTGAAGCTGTACGAGTCCGAGACCACCATCCCGGGCAGCGCGTAGCAATTCGCCACCGCGGACACGTCTCCCGTGGTCAGAGCCGAGCCGTAGCGGTCGAAGAAGTCCGTGAGGTGATCCAGATCCGTAGGTGCCTTCACGGGACGCGCAGTTCCCCCGCGGGGGTGGTGGCAAACCCCGGGCCCGGGTTGCACCGCATAACAAGACGGACGTACGGTTTAGGAAAGACGTGAACCCTGAGTTAGGACAACCTAACCGGCAGGCGCCCGTCACCGGTGGGACAGACTGATGAGGACTACTCACGGTCGCTGGGTGTGAAGGAGATGACGTGGCCAGCCTCGACACCTTTGGTGCGAAGAGCGAGCTACGCGTCGCAGACGCGAGCTACGAGATTTTCACGATCGACAAGGTCGACGGGCATGACCGCCTGCCGTACTCCCTGAAGATCCTGCTGGAGAACCTGCTCCGCACGGAGGACGGCGCGAACATCACCGCCGACCACATCCGGGCCCTGGGCGGCTGGGATCCCACCGCCGACCCGAGCGTGGAGATCCAGTTCACCCCGGCGCGGGTGCTGATGCAGGACTTCACCGGCGTCCCCTGCGTGGTCGACCTCGCCACCATGCGCGAGGCCGTCAAGGAGCTGGGCGGCGACCCGACGAAGGTGAACCCCCTCGCCCCCGCCGAGCTGGTCATCGACCACTCGGTGATCGCCGACTTGTTCGGCCGCGAGGACGCCTTCGCCCGCAACGTCGAGCTGGAATACCAGCGCAACCGCGAGCGCTACCAGTTCCTGCGGTGGGGCCAGACCGCGTTCAACGAGTTCAAGGTCGTCCCGCCCGGCACCGGCATCGTGCACCAGGTCAACATCGAGTACCTGGCCCGCACGATCATGGAGCGCGGCGGCCAGGCATACCCGGACACCGTCGTCGGCACCGACTCGCACACCACCATGGTCAACGGCCTGGGCGTGCTGGGCTGGGGCGTCGGCGGCATCGAGGCCGAGGCCGCGATGCTCGGCCAGCCGGTGAGCATGCTGATCCCGCGGGTCGTCGGCTTCAAGCTGCACGGCGAGATGCCGGCCGGCACCACCGCCACCGACCTGGTGCTGACCATCACCGAGATGCTCCGCGAGCACGGCGTGGTCAGCAAGTTCGTCGAGTTCTACGGCCCCGGCGTCAGCGCCGTGCCGCTGGCCAACCGGGCCACCATCGGCAACATGTCGCCCGAGTACGGCTCGACCGTGGCGATCTTCCCGATCGACGACGAGACGATCAAGTACCTCAAGCTCACCGGCCGCGCCGAGCAGCAGGTCGCGCTGGTCGAGGCGTACGCGAAGCGCCAGGGCCTGTGGCACGACCCGGCCGCGGAGCCGAACTACTCCGAGCGCCTCGAGCTGGACCTGTCCACGATCGTGCCGTCGCTGGCCGGCCCCAAGCGCCCGCAGGACCGGGTCCCGCTGGACCGGGCCAAGCCGATGTTCCGCGACGCGCTCGCCAACTACGTCAGCGCCGTCGGCCCCGCCGACGAGGCCAGCGACGAGTCCTTCCCGGCCAGCGACCCGCCGGCCAACCACGAGGTATCGGCGGCCGACAAGCCCCACGTCTTCAGCGCGGCCGACGGTGCCACCGGGCGGCCGTCCAAGCCCACCCGGGTGGTCGGCGAGGACGGCAGCGAGTTCGAGCTGGACCACGGTTTCGTCGGCATCGCCGCGATCACGTCCTGCACCAACACCTCGAACCCGCAGGTCATGATCGGTGCCGCGCTGCTCGCCCGGAACGCGGTCGAGAAGGGCCTGAACCGCAAGCCGTGGGTCAAGACCACGCTGGCGCCGGGCTCCAAGGTCGTCATGGACTACTACGACCGCGCGGGGCTCACCCCGTACCTGGACAAGCTCGGCTTCAACCTGGTCGGTTACGGCTGCACCACCTGCATCGGCAACTCCGGCCCGCTGCCCGAGGCGATCTCGGCCGCGGTCAACGAGGCCGACCTCACCGCGGTCAGCGTGCTCTCCGGCAACCGCAACTTCGAGGGCCGGATCAACCCGGACATCAAGATGAACTACCTGGCCTCGCCGCCGCTGGTGGTCGCGTACGCGCTGGCCGGCACGATGGACCTGGACATCACCACCGAGCCGCTGGGCACCGGCTCGGACGGCAAGCCGGTCTACCTCGCCGACATCTGGCCCAGCGCCAAGGAGATCGACGAGGTCATCGCGGCGGCCATCGGCGCGACCGGCTTCAGCACGGCCTACCAGGACGTGTTCGCCGGCGACGAGCAGTGGCAGTCGCTGCCCACCCCGGAGGGCAAGACCTTCGAGTGGGCCGAGGAGTCCACCTACGTGCGCAAGCCCCCGTACTTCGAGGGCATGCAGGCCGACCCGTCGCCGGTCACCAACATCGCCGGCGCGCGGGTGCTGGCCAAGCTGGGCGACTCGGTCACCACCGACCACATCTCGCCGGCCAGCTCGATCAAGGCCGACTCCCCGGCCGGCCGGTACCTGGCCGAGCACGGGGTGCCCAAGCACGAGTTCAACTCGTACGGCTCGCGGCGCGGCAACCACGAGGTGATGATCCGCGGCACCTTCGCCAACATCCGGCTGCGCAACCAGCTCGTCCCCGGGGTGGAGGGCGGCTTCACCGTCAACCACCTGACCGGCGAGCAGACCAGCATCTACGACGCCTCGGTCGCGTACAAGGAGGCCGGCGTCCCGCTGGTCATCCTCGCGGGCAAGGAGTACGGCTCCGGCTCGTCGCGCGACTGGGCGGCCAAGGGCACCATGCTGCTGGGCGTGCGCGCTGTCATCGCCGAGTCGTACGAGCGCATCCACCGTTCGAACCTGATCGGCATGGGTGTGCTCCCGCTGCAGTTCCCGCCGAAGACCGGCGCGGAGTCGCTGGGCCTGACCGGCACCGAGACGTTCACGATCACCGGCGTCGAGGCGCTCAACGACGGCGGCATCCCGTCGACGGTCAAGGTGCTGACGGACACCGGCGTCGAGTTCGACGCCGACGTCCGGATCGACACCCCCGGCGAGGCGGACTACTACCGCCACGGCGGCATCCTGCAGTACGTCCTGCGGAAGATGCTGACCAGCTGAAACGCCGATGTGCCCAAGAACACCCCGTCATCGCAGAAGGATGGCGGGGTGTTCTGTATGAAGAACACGTTTCGAAACATGCGTGTTGCACGCTGACTCCATGGAGATCCTGCTGCTGGCCACCCGACCCGCCACCGGGCAGGAGGATCGGGCGCTGCCGGCGCTCGACCTGCTGCGGCACTCCCTGCGGGTCGGCACCTACGACGTCCAGGCCCTGCTCGCGGGCAACGATCCCGACGTGGTGCTGGTGGACGCGCGCCGCGACCTGCTCGAGGCCCGCGACCTGTGCCGCATGCTGCGCACCACCGGGCTGCGGGTGCCGCTGCTCGCCGTGGTCGAGGAGGCGGGACTGGTCGCGATGGCCGCCGACTGGGGCCTCGACGACGTGCTGCTGACCACCGCCGGCCCGGCCGAGGTCGAGGCCCGGCTGCGGCTCACCGCCGCCCGCATCTCCGGCGGCGTCGCCGGCGGCACCGGCGACCAAGTGACCGCGGGTGAGCTGGCGATCGACCCGCACACCTACTCGGCGCGGCTCAAGGGCCGCACGCTCGACCTGACCTACAAGGAGTTCGAGCTGCTCAAGTTCCTCGCCCAGCACCCGGGCCGGGTGTTCAGCCGCGACCAGCTGCTGCGCGAGGTGTGGGGCTTCGACTACTTCGGCGGGCACCGCACGGTCGACGTGCACGTGCGCCGGCTGCGCGCCAAGCTCGGCAGCGAGTACGAGTCGATGATCGGCACCGTCCGCCAGGTCGGCTACAAGCTGGTGCTGCCGCCGCAGGCCAAGCCGCAGCCGCTGGCCGGCGAGTGGGAGATCCTGGCAGCGGTGGCCACCGAGGCCTGAGAGCCGTGTGCAAGGCTCTGGGTCATGGATGACAAAACTGTGCTGAGCCGGATCAACGGCCTGGTGGACGAGGAGCACAAACTCCGCCAGCAGCTGAGCCGCGGCGAGATCAGCAGCGACGATGAGCACACCCGGCTCAAGGAGCTCGAGGAAGCCCTGGACCAGTGCTGGGACCTGCTGCGCCGGCGGCGCGCGGCCCGGGAGTTCGGCAACGACCCGGACGGCGAGCAGGCGCACAGCACCGGCGAGGTCGAGGGCTACATCCAGTGACGCGGTCGCGGGGGGCGCGCCCCCCCCCCCCCCCCCCCCCCCCCCCCACACCCCCCCCCCCCCCCCCCCCCCCCCCCCGCCCCCCCCCGCGCGCCCCCCCCCCCCCCCCCCCCGGGCGC
>NZ_JBITLX010000009.1:192261-198583 GCF_044465625.1 Actinoplanes sp. NPDC049599 | reverse complement strand
CCGGGGGGGGGGGGGGGCGGGGGGCTGGGCACCCCCCCGGGCGGGGGGCGCCGCCCCCCCCCCGGGGGCGGGGGGGGGGGGGCCGCGCGGGGGGGGGGGGGGGCCCCCCCCCCCCCGCCCCCCGCGACGCGCTCTCACAACAGGCCCGCCTCGTAGCTCAGCCGCTCGATCAGCCCGTCGGCGTCCACCGCCAGGCCCCGCGCGGTGAACCAGCTCGCGACGTTGCGCACGTCGCGGGCGAGGAACTCGGCGCCCTGCGGGTTGGCGATCAGGTCGATGATCTGCGGCATGTCGATGAGCACCAGCCGCCCCTCGTGCACCAGCGTGTTGTACGGCGACAGGTCGCCGTGCGCGATCTGGGTCCGGGCCAGCACGCTGAGCGCGTCGGTCATCTGCCGCCACAGGTCCTCGAGCCCGTCGCGGTCGGTGCGCACCTGGGCCAGCCGCGGCGCGGCCTCCCCGGTCTCCCAGTCGCCGATGAACTCCAGCATCAGCTCGGTGCCGATGAGCTGCACCGGGTAGGGCACCGAGATCGTGCCGCCCTCCTGGCCCACCTGCCAGAGCCGGGACAGCGCGCCGAACTCGGCCGCCGCCCACTGCCCGGCGATGAGCCCCTTGCCGAACGCCGTCCGGTTGGTCATCGCGCGCATCTCGCGGGAGCGGCGCACCCGCCGGCCCTCGAGGTAGCCCGCGTCGCGGTGGAAGAGCCGGTGGTCGCCGTCGCGGTACCGCTTGGCCGCGAGCATGCTGACCTGGCCGGTGCCGGGCAGCTCGCGCCGGACCAGGAAGACGTCGGCTTCCTTGCCGGTCTTGAGCATGCCCAGCTCGGAGTCGACCGCGCCGTGCTCGGTGCGGATCCAGCCGGGTCTGGGGTGCGGGCCGTGCAGGGCGCCGTCCCAGGTGGACCAGCGGTCGCCGGTCTCGGGCAGGTCGGGGTCCTCGGCCAGGGCCGGCTCGAGCCGGCCCCGCTTCAGGAAGTCGGAAGCGTCGTCGTCATCGAACTTGCGACGGCCGCGGCGCATGGTCGCCGGGCCGAAAGAGTCGTGCTCGCGCACTGGAGGATCTCCTCGGAGAAGAAAGAAGGAACGGAAACCTGGGCATGGCGAAGGACAACGACAGCCATGAGGTTCACCCCCTTCAGTCCGAGAAACCCCGCGGAACACGTACGCGATGCACTCTCCCGGGCGACCCCGGGCGGCGCAACCGAATTACCGGGCCGCCATGACGGCGGACAGCCCCTGGATGACGTTGCCGACCACCCGGGTCGGCGCGAACCGGTTGTCGATCCAGTCCCGGCCCCGGTGCAGCCACACGCTGGGTAGTCCCATCGCGGCCGCGCCGCCGATGTCCGCCTCCGGGCTGTCCCCCACGATCCAGGCGCCGCCGAGGCGCATCCGGACCCGCTGGGCGGCCAGCGCGAAGATCCGCGGATTGGGCTTGCTGACGCCGGCCTGCTCCGAGATGACCCAGTCCGCGACGTAGCGGTCCAGCCCGGTGCGGCGGATCCGGGTCTCCTGCTGCTCGTGCGGGCCGTTCGTCACCACCACCGGCACCCACCCCGCGTCCCCGGCGATCTGCAGCGCACAGGCCACCAGCGGGTCGAGCCGCTCGTAGGCCAGCGGACCCTCGTGCAGCTCCTCGAGCAGGTCGATCGAGGGGATGTCCAGCTGGTACCGGTCGCGGATCAGATCGGCCAGGTCCCACCGGGAGGTCAGCCCGTCAGCATCAACGGAGAGTAACCAGTCCAAGTCTTCCTGTGGTGCCGCGATCTCGTCGAGAAAACCTTTCGCCCACAGTCGGAACGCACCGCTGCGATCGAGCAGGGTGTCGTCCAGAGCAAGGAAGACGAGAGGCACCCGCGCACTGTACGTGAGTGAATGCTGGACCCAACAGCCCAACAGTGTTAACAAAGGCCGTCCCTGATGACGTATTTGGCACCATGCGACACGAATCCCCGGCGACTGGCAAGCCGTACGTACGGATTGCAAGGGCCGGAACGGACGTGACACGATCGCAGCGTGCCCAGGGTTAGCCAGGACCAGCTCGACGCCCGCCGCCACGAGATCCTCGCGGCGGCGCGGGGGTGCTTCGCCCGTTTCGGTTACGAGGGTGCCACCGTGCGCAGGCTCGAGGAGGCCACCGGGCTTTCACGTGGCGCGATTTTCCATCACTTCCGGGACAAGGACTCGCTCTTCCTCGCGGTCGCCGAGGACGACGCCGCCGCCATGGTGGCCACGGTCCGCCGCAACGGCCTGGTCCAGGTGATGCGCGACCTGCTGGCCCAGGCCCGGAGCAGCGACGGCGACACCGCCGGCTGGCTCGGCAGCCAGCTTGAGGTCTCCCGGCGGCTGCGCACCGACCCCGAGTTCGCCAAGCGCTGGGCCGAACGGTCGGCCGCGATCGCCGAGGCCACCCGCGAACGGCTGGAGCGCCAGCACGAGGCCGGGGTGCTGCGCGACGACGTGGGTGTGGAGGTGCTCACCCAGTTCCTCGAGCTGGCCTACGACGGCCTGGTCCTGCACCTGGCGACCGGGCGTCCGGCGGGCGAGCTGAGCCGGGTGCTGGACGTCGTGGAGGAAGCTGTCCGGCGGCCGTGACCCCGGTCGTTGCAGTGACCTGCACAATGAGGTCCTGCAACTCGACAAGCTCGGGAGGTCGGACATGAATCTCGCGGCGCAGGGTGACACCTGGGGCATCCCCGGACCGGCTTTTCTCGTCCTCTACTTCGCCGCGACCGTCGCGGTGCTGATCCTCTCGGCGATCCACCGGCGGGTCCTGTTCGCCGGCGACCGCCGCGCCGAGCTCACCCGGCTCGGCCCGCAGCAGGTCGCCTACCTCAACGGCGGCGACCAGCTCGCCGTCTACGCCGCGCTGGGCGGCCTGCGCGGCGCCGGCGCCATCGCCGGCGGCCCCGGCAAGACGCTCTACCAGGCGGGCCCGATGCCCGCCGGCGTCACCCCGCTCGACAACGCCATCTACAACGCGGCGGGCCGCCGCATCCGGGCCCGCGACCTGGCCGGCGACCAGTGGGTCGTCGCCGCGGTCCGGCAGCTCCGGGAGGGCCTGGAGGCGCAGGGCCTCGCGGTGCCCGAGGCCCGGCGCAAGACCGCCCAGGCGTGGAGCCTGGCCGGCCTGGCCCTGCTCGTGCTCGGCGTGGGCCGGCTCGTCGACGGCATCCAGAACGACAAGCCGGTCGGCTTCCTGGTGGTGGCCATCGTGATCGCCGGCATCGTGACGGTCGTGCTGCTGACCCGCAAGCGGCGCGCGACGCACGCCGCCGACAAGGGCATGGCCGCGCTGCGCCAGCAGCACGCCTACCTCTCGCCCGGCCAGTCCCCCTCGTACGCGACCTACGGCGCCACCGGCGCGGCGATGGGCGTGGCCCTCTACGGCACGGCCGCGCTCTACACGATGGACCCGGCCTTCGCCGCCGAGGCGGAGGTCCAGCGGATCAACTCCAGCACCGGCTCCAACACCGGCGGCGGCGACTCCGGCAGTTCCTCGTCGTGCGGCGGCGGCAGCTCCTCCTGCGGCGGCGGAGGTGGCTGCGGCGGCGGCGGGTGCGGCGGATGACCATCGAGTACGGCGTGGGCATCGGCTGGCGCCCCGAGATCTCGGGCTTTGTCACGCAGCTGCCCGGCCTGCGGTTCACCGAGGTGGTGGCGGAGTCCGTGCACGCGCACGGCGACCTGCCGATGGGCCTGGCCGAGCTGCGCGACCGCGGCGTGGCCGTCGTGCCGCACGGGGTGAAGCTGTCGCTGGGCGGCGCGGAGCCGGTCGACCCGGCCCGCGTCACCCACCTGGCGGCGGTGGCGGAACGGCTGGGCGCGCCGCTGGTGAGCGAGCACATCGCGTTCGTGCGGGCGGGCGGCGTGGAGGCCGGGCACCTGCTGCCGGTCCCGCGCAGCCGCGAGGCGGTCGACGCGGTGGTCGCCAACGTGCGGCGCACCCAGGCGGAGCTGTCGGTGCCGATCGCGCTGGAACCGATCGCGGCCCTGTTCGACTGGCCGGACGACGACCTGGACGAGGGCGCGTTCCTCACCGAGATCCTGGAACGCACGGACGCCCTGCTGCTGCTGGACGTCGCCAACGTGTACGCGAACGCGCTCAACCGCGGCACCGACCCCCGCGCGCTGTTCGACCGGGTGCCGCTGGAGCGGATCGCGTACGTCCACGTGGCCGGCGGCGCCGAACGCGACGGCATCTACCACGACACCCACACCGACGCGGTGCCCCAGCCGGTCCTCGACCTGATCACCGAGCTCTGCGCCCGCAAGCGCCCACCGGCCCTGATGCTGGAACGCGACGGCGACTACCCGGCGGCGGCGGAACTCGTCGGCGAACTGGACGCGATCGCGGCGGCCTCGGGCTACCCGGTGGTGACGTGACCTCGCTGGCGGAGCGGCAGGCGGCGCTGGTGGCCGCACTGACCGGCGGGGCCGCCGTACCCCCGGGGTTTGACGCCCGGCTGGTGGAGGCAGCGCGGGTCGCGCTGCTCAGAAAGCGCGCCGGGGAGGTCGCGCGGCAGTGGCCGGAGCTGACGCGGGCGCTCGGGGACGGATGGTGGCCGCTGTGGTCGGCGTGGGCGGCGACGCGACCCACGCAGGGCTCGCTGCGGGACGGGTGGGACCTGGCCCGCGAGCTGCTGGCCCGGCGGGAGCTGCCGGCCGCGGCGGGTGCGGAACTGGCGGCGCGCGAGGCGGCGCTGAGCTACGACGGAAAGACGAACCCCAGCCCGCGTCGGGCGCCGGCTGTGCGCGGGGCCGCGGGCTCGGTGGCCCTCCAGCTGGCCGGCCGGGTACGCATCCTGCGCCGCAGCTGAGCAACCGGTCACGCCGCCCCGGCCGACGCCGGATCCTGCCGCGGCCCCGCGGGCCGGTTTCTGTCGGACCCGGCCGGTAGCGTCGCCGCATGGACGGCTCGGTTCTGGTCACCGGCGCCTCGCGGGGCCTCGGTGCGCACATCGCCCGGCGGCTGGCTGCCGACGGCCGGCCCGTCGCGGTCAACTATCTACCCGACCGCGCGGACGCCGAGCGGGTCGTCGCCGACATCAGGGCCGCCGGCGGGCGGGCGGCCGCCTTCCGGGGCGACGTCACCGACGAGGCCGATGTCACCGCGCTGGTCGCCGCGGTCGAGTCCGGGCTCGGGCCGATCGCCGTGCTGGTGCCCAACGCCACCGGGCCGCAGCCGGTCATCAACGCGGTCGACGTCACCTGGCAGGACCATCTCGACCAGCTCGCGTTCTTCGTGAAGAGTCCCACCCTGCTGATGCGGGCGGTGGCGCCCGGGATGCGCTCGCGCGGCGGCGGCCGGATCGTCCAGATCGGATCAGACCTGGTCGAGCGGGCCGCCCCGGGCATGTCGGCCTACAGCGCCGCCAAGGGCGCACAGCTCTCACTGACCCGCACCTGGGCGCGCGAGCTGGGCCCGTGGGGCATCACCGTCAACGTGGTCGCGCCCGGCTGGATCCCGGTGGAACGCCACGCCGGCATCGACCCGAGCCACCTGGAGAGCTACCGGCGAGAGGTTCCGCTGGGCCGGATGGGCACGCCCGGCGAGGTCGCGGAGGTGGTCGCGTTCCTGGCGTCGGATGCGGCCCGCTTCGTCACCGGTGAGCGCATCACCGTCAACGGCGGCCACGTGATGGACTGATGATGGAGTTGCTGCGCACCCGTCGCCTCGCGTTGCGGTCCTGGACCGGCGACGACCTGGCCGCGTACTTCGACCTGTACTCGCGGTGGGAGGTCCGGCGCTGGCTCGGTCCGCACCCGCGGCGAGTCGTCGCCGACCGCACCGAGGCCCGCGAACGGCTGCACCGCGTCCTCGTGCGGCACGCCTCCGTCACCCCGCCGCTCGGGCTGTGGGCGCTCGTGCCGCACGAGGACGACGTGCCGATGGGCACCGTGCTGCTGATGCCGCTGGCGGACGCGGCGGGACCCACCGGCGAGGTCGAGGTCGGCTGGCACCTGCACCCCGACCGGCAGGGCCGCGGTCTGGTGACCGAGGCGGCCCGGGCCCTGCTCGACATCGCGGCGCTGCCCCGGGTGCTGGCGCTGACCGACCCGGACAACGGGCCCAGCCAGGCGGTCGCGGGCCGCCTCGGAATGACGGACGAGGGCCTGACCGACCGCTGGTTCGGCCTGACCACCCGACAGTTCGCCCGATGACCGGCCAACAGCCTGACCGACCGCCGGTTCGGCCTGACCATCCGACGGTCCGCCCGACGACCAGCCGGCAGCCTGACCGACCGCCGGTTCGGCCTGACCACCCGCCGGTCCGCCCGATGACCAGCCGGCAGCCTGACCGACCGCCGGTTCGGCCT
>NZ_JBITLX010000009.1:155805-192166 GCF_044465625.1 Actinoplanes sp. NPDC049599 | reverse complement strand
GTCCACCCGCCGGTCCGCCCGATGACCAGCCGGCAGCCTGACCGACCGCCGGTTCGGCCTGACCACCCGCCGGTCCGCCCGATGACCAGCCGGCAGCCTGACCGACCGCCGGTTCGGCCTGACCACCCGCCGGTCCGCCCGATGACCAGCCGGCAGCCGCGCCGGCGGGCCGGCCTCAGCCGAGCGCCGGCACCCGGTCCAGGAAGCCCAGCACCGTGCGGATCCGCCCGTCCGGTCCCAGCTCGGCCACGTCGAAGCCGATCACCACCGGCTCCTCCCCCGCCGGGCCCAGCCGCCAGGTGAACCGGCCCTGCTGGTGGTGCGCGTCCACCGGCCCGCCGGAGCTGAACACCAGCCCCGGGAACTGTCCCTGCACCGCCCCGATCAGGCCGTCCAGCGCCGCGTGTCCCTCGACCGCCGCCAGCGGGTCCACGTAGCGCACGTCGGCCGCGAAGGCCTGTTCCACCGCCTTCCGGCGGAGGTGCGGGTCGGTTTCGTTCCAGGCGGCCAGGTAGCGCTCCACCGCGGATTCGAAGTCGCTCATGGGGTTCCCTTCCTCGGTTCGTTTGCCCGACCACCGTCACCCCGCGCCGGTAGTGCCGTCGATTACCTCGCGGGTAATCGGCGGGCGCCGGGCGGCTCCCTACCATCGGGGCATGAGCGACGTGGGGGTGCTGCTGCGGGAGTGGCGGGGCAACCGGCGGTTGAGTCAGCTTCAGCTCGCCGGTCAGGCCGGGGTGTCGGCGCGGCATCTGTCGTTCGTGGAGACCGGGCGGTCCCGGCCGACCCGGGAGATGATCCTGCGGTTGGCCGAGGGGCTGGCCGTACCGTTGCGGGCTCGGAATGCGTTGCTGCTGGCCGGCGGTTTCGCGCCGGCCTTTCCCGAGGGGGATCTCGGCGGGCCGGACCTGGCCGCCGTGCTGGCGTCGCTGCGGGCCGTGCTGATCGGGCACGAGCCGTGCCCGGCGGTGCTGATCGACCGGCACTGGACCATGGTCGACGGCAACGCGGCGGTGCCGCTGCTGACCGCGGGCGTGGCGCCGGAGCTGCTGGAGCCGCCGGTCAACGTGCTGCGGTTGTCGCTGCACCCGGACGGCATGGCGCCGCGGATCCGCAATCTGGGCGAGTGGCGGGCGCACGTGCTGCACCGGCTGGACCGGCAGGCGCTGGCGACCGGCGATCCGGTGCTGCGGGCGCTGCACGACGAGCTGCGGGCGCTGCCCGGCGGCCGGGACGCCGCGCGGCCGGACGGGGTGGTCGTGCCGCTGCGGTACGCCGCCGACGGGCACGAGCTGTGCTTCTTCAGCGTCACCTCGGTGCTCGGCACCCCGCTCGACGTCACCCTCGACGAGCTGGCCATCGAGTCGTTCCTGCCGGCGGACGCGGCCACCGCCACCTTTCTGCGCGCCCGGTGACAGCGCGGCGCGCCCGGTGACAGCGCGGCGGGCCCGCGGGTGACAGGATCAGCGGCATGGATCTCGGCCTCGCTGACCGCGTCTACGTCCTCACCGGCGCCTCCCGGGGCCTCGGCTACGCCACCGCGCAGGCCCTGGTGGCCGACGGCGCCAAGGTGGTCATCTCCGCGCGCTCGCGGGCCGCGGTCGATGCGGCCGTCGCCGCGCTCGGCGACGGTGCGGCCGGGGTGGTCGCGGATCTGACCGAGCCCGGCACGGCGGAGCTGCTGATCGGCACCGCGCGGGAGCGCTTCGGGCGCCTCGACGGCGCGCTGATCTCGGTGGGCGGCCCGGCCCGCGGCACGGCCGCGGAGGTCACCGACGAGCAGTGGCGCGAGGCCTTCGAGACGGTCTTCCTGGGTACGGTTCGGGCCGCGCGCACGATCGCGGCGGCGCTGACCGAGGGCGGCGCGATCGGGCTGGTGCTCTCGACGTCGGCGCGGACGCCGATCGCCGGGCTGGGCCTGTCGAACGGCTTGCGGCCGGGGCTGGCCGGGGCCGCGAAGGACATGGCCGACCAGTACGGGCCCCGCGGCATCCGCGTGGTGAGCCTGCTGCCGGGCCGGGTGCTGACGGACCGCAACCGGGAACTGTTCGCCGCGACCGGCGACGCCGAAGCGGCCGCCGAGGCGGCTGCCGCTTCCGTGCCGCTCGGGCGGCTGGGCGAGCCCGCCGAGTTCGGCAAGGTCGCCGCGTTTGTGCTGTCGCCGGCGGCGGGCTACCTCACCGGCCTGATGATCCCCGTCGACGGCGGCGCGCTGCGGGCACTGTGAACCGGACCGAGCCGGTCACCTTCCTGGTGCCCAAATGGCGGCCGGCGCTCAACGTCGCCCTGATCCTGCTGGCGGTGATGCTGCTGTTCCGTGGCCTGCTGCTGGTCGCGGGCGGGGCGGCCGGCTTCTCGCTGGACGTCTCCGACTACGTCGAGGCCGTGCTGTTCGCTGTGCTGACGGCCGCGGCGGGTGCGGCCGGCGCGATGGTCGGCATCGGGCGGAGCCCCGGCTGGGTGCGCCTGTCCGAGGCCGGCCTGGAGTTCGCCGCGGCCCGGCACCGGGCGATCTTCCTGCCCTGGACCGCGGTCGCCGCCGTGCGCCTGCGCCTGCGCCGCCGGCCGAACTGACCACACGCCGGGCCGCCCCGCCGGCCGGTCGATACGCTGGCCGGATGCTGTCCGCTACGCCGCCGCCGGCGTTCCGGCCGCCGACGGCCGCGGAGGTCGCCGGCGCCGGCGAGCGCACCCTTCCCGACCTGGTCGGGCCCGGCCTGCGGGTGCTGTTCTCCGGCATCAACCCGAGCCTCTACTCGGCGGCCACCGGGCACCACTTCGCCCGCCCGGGGAACCGGTTCTGGCCGGCGCTGCACCGGGCCGGCTTCACCCCGGAGCTGGTGCACCCGGCCGAGCAGGCGACACTGCCGGGCCTCGGGCTGGGGATCACCAACGTGGTGGCCCGGGCGACCGCGCGGGCGGACGAGCTCTCCCCGGCGGAACTGGTCGACGGCGGCCGGCAGCTGGCGGAACTGGCCGCGACCTGGCAGCCGAGGTATCTCGCGGTGCTCGGCGTGACCGCGTACCGCGCGGCGTTCGGGCGGCCGAAGGCCCGGATCGGGCCGCAGGACGAGACGGTCGGCGGCGTGCCGGTGTGGGTGCTGCCGAACCCGAGCGGGCTGAACGCGCACTACACAGTGGACACGCTGGCCTCGGCCTACGCCGAGCTGCGGGCGGCGGCGGGCTGCTGACGCCGGCCGGAAGTCAGGTCCGCGGGGGCACCGACCTGACTTCCGGCGGCATGCGGGTGCCTCCCCAAAGGCCCCCGCTCCCAAGACGTACGCCGGTGCGGATACGTTGCATCGGCGGCGCGATCAGCTGATCTTTTCGGCCATCTGGCCTTTGGTCTCGAAGGCCGAGCCGGTCCACGTCCACCGCTGCCAGACCTGCAGGTCTGGGCAGCACAGCGAGGCGTCCGCGCTGAGCGCCGTGGCGTCGACCTCGATGTTCCGGCCGCTCGTCTGCACGTCGACCGTCCGCAGGTACTGCTTCTTGCCGGCGTCCAGCAGCGGCTTGCCGGTGCTGTCCCCGTCGAAGACGAAGACGTGCACGGCGTTGGTGGAGGTGGTGGTCGGGCAGGAGGCCACCACGATCGCGTCGCGTTTCCCGTCGCCGGTCAGGTCGGCGTGCTCGACGTTCTGCACCTCGGCGCGGTCCGGCAGGTCGACGTGGTGCTTGCAGCCGAGTGCCCGGAAGGCGACCCGCTTCCAGTTGACCGCGCTGCTCTGTCCGCCCTCGCCGGCCGCCGGCTTGCTGCTCGGTTCGGCCGGGCTCGCCGACGGCGCGGGGGCCGGGCTCGTCGGCTCCGCGGCGGGACCACCCACGCCCGCGGACGCGGACGGCGTGGCGGCCGGCGGAGTGGCCGTCGACGTCGAGGGCGACGTGCAGGCCGCGGTGGCGACGACGGCACAGCCGGCGACGGCGAGCATGGTGAGGGTGGCGGGCTGACGCATGTGGTTTTCTCCCCGTGACGTGCGGTGATGTGGCCACACCGTATCGACGTTGCGGCCTGCTCCGGCTCACGCTTTCGTGCCAGCGCGGGCGTAGGGTTCGGCAGGTGCTGACCGCCGGAGTTGACCTCGCCGCCGACCCGGCCGGCACCGCGGTCGCGGCGGTCTCCTGGTCCGCGACCGGCGCGACGGTACGCACGCTCACCGTGCCCGCCGACGACGACGTGATCGTGGCGCTGGCCGGCCGGGCCGACAAGATCGGTATCGACTGCCCGCTGGGCTGGCCGGACGACTTCGTGAGCTTCGTGACCGCGCACCGCACCGGCGTGGTGGCGGTCCCGGCCGGCGTCGAGGGCAAGGAGTGGCGCCGGCGGCTGGCCTGGCGGCACACCGACGAGGTGGTCCGCACGCTGACCGGCCTGGTGCCGCTGAGCGTGTCCGCGGACCGGATCGGGCACACGGCGATGCGCTGTGCCGCCCTGCAGAGCCGCCTCGCCGGTGCCGGGCGCAGCGTTGATCGCAGTGGCGAGGGCGCGGTCGTGGAGGTCTACCCGGCCGCGTCGCTCAAGGTGTGGGGCCTGCCGTGGCGCGGCTACAAGACCACGAAGAACCAGGCCGCGCTCGGCGCCGTCGTCGACCGTCTCCTACAGGCGGCGCCGTGGCTCGACCTGGGCGAGCACGAGGCGTTGTGCCGGCGCAGCGACCACGCGCTGGATGCCGTCGTGGCGGCGCTGACCGCGCGGGCCGCCGTACGGGATCAGGTCTGTCGTCCCGCCGAGCGGGAGCTGCCCGCGGCCCGGACCGAGGGCTGGATCGCGATACCCACCGCCGCGCTGTCCGCCCTGCCGGGATAAAGCGGATGTGCGTTCCCCGCCGGATGCCTAGGGTGGCGCCGATGACTCTTTCTCATGACGTGACCGGCGACGGCCCCACGGTGGTCCTGCTGCATTCGACGGTGTGCGACCGGCGCATGTGGGACCCGCAGATCCCGGCCCTGGTCGCAGCCGGGCACCGGGTGGTGCGCTGCGACTTCCGCGGCTTCGGTGACACGCCGGTGCCGGACCGGCCCAGCAGCGACGCCGACGACGTCGTTGCGCTCCTGGACGCCCTCGGCGCGCCGCGGGTGGCGCTGGTCGGCGCGTCCGGCGGGGGCCGGGTGGCACTGGAGATCGCCGCCGGCCGGCCGGAGCGGGTGACCGCCCTGGCGCTGCTGTGCACGGCGGTGGCGGGCCACGAGGCCGGCGCCGAGCTGCGGGCCGTCGGCGCCCGCGAGGACGCGCTGCTGGAGGCGGGTGACGTCGCCGGGGCGACGGAGCTCAACGTGCGGACCTGGGTCGGCCCGGCCGCGGACGAGCAGACCCGGGACAAGGTACGCCGGATGCAACGGCACGCGTTCGACGTGCAACTGGCGGCCGCCGAGGAGTTCCCGCCGGTGCGCACCGAGCCGGACCCGTCCGCGATCACCGCCCGCACGCTGCTGGTCTCCGGGCGGCACGACCTGACCGACTTCCGGGAGATCGCCGCCGGGCTGGCGCGGCGCATCCCCGGCGCCCGGCACGTCGAGCTGGACTGGGCGGGCCACCTGCCGAGCCTGGAACGCCCCGAGGCGGTCAATCCGCTGCTGGTCGACTTCCTGCGCGGCGGCGCCTGACGATGGCCCGGACCGGCCGCTGCCCGCGGTGCTGGACACCGTCTGCGTGCGCACCGGGCTGCACTTCCGGCTGCGGCACGGGTCGCCTCCGACGTCGGTGACGGCCGGCGCGCTCCGCGCCTATCTCTTCTTCCAGGTACGCCGGGGAGATTTTGAACTGGGCCGGCGCTATCGATCGGGTACGGGAGCGCCCCGCGGTTGAGTAGCTATACCCAGGTGCGGGGCCCGCGGGCACCGGAAGACTGGCCCGATGACCGCTACCAGTGCCGCGCCCACCACCGCGCCGCGTCGCCGTGAACCCGCCGTCCTGCTCGCCGTCGGCCTGATCGCCCTGGCGGTCTCCGCGATCGGGGCGAAGTCGCTGGGCACCTGGCTGCTGGAGGTCGCCGCGGCCGTCGTCGCGGCGGTGGTCCTGGTGCTCACCTACCGCAGGTTCCCGCTCACCCCGCTGGCCTACCGGCTGATCCTGGCCCACGCGGTCATCCTGATGATCGGCGGTCACTGGACGTACGCCGAGGTGCCGGCCGGTGACTGGGTGCGCGACACGCTCGGGCTGGCCCGCAACCCGTACGACCGGCTGGGCCACTTCGCCCAGGGCTTCGTCCCGGCCGTCGTGGCCCGGGAGGTGCTGCTGCGCCGGACGCCGCTGCGCCCCGGCCGCTGGCTGGCCGCGCTGGTGCTGTGCGTGGTGCTGGCGGTCAGCGCCACCTGGGAGCTGTTCGAGTGGCTGGCGGCCGTGGTCGGCGGCTCCTCGGCCGACGACTTCCTCGGCACCCAGGGCGACGTCTGGGACACCCAGTGGGACATGTTCTGCGCCGGCGTCGGCGCGATCACCAGCCTGCTGCTGCTCAGCCGCGTGCACAACCGTCAGCTCGGCCTCGCCGCCGCCCCGGCGCGGTAGAACAGAACTGTGACCCTCACCCTCTGTCCCGACGTGGCAGCCGCCGGCTGGATCGTACGGAGCGACCTGCCCTGGCACCGCCTGGTGGGCTTCGGCCCGGCCGGCTTCGACGCGTACGCACGGTTGCGCCTCCTGCCGGACCCGGAGCGCCTCGGCCAGAGCGAGAACGACGTCCAGGCGGAGGACTGGCGCATGGCCCAGCTGCCCCGGCTCTTCACCATCCTGGCCGCCCACACCACCACCGCCGACCGCTGCTACGTCTGCGTCTGGGACGGCTGGGGACCGGACGCCCGCCCGGCGCCGAAGGTGGTCATCCCGCACCGCGAATACTGGCTGTTCCAGGGCCCGCTGACCGGCCTCGGGACGGCCGGCAGCGCGCGGGCCGGGCTCGAGGACGAACAGCCGGCCTTCGTGTGGCCGGCCGACCACGCGTGGTGCTTCGCCCACGACGTGGATCCGCACTGGGCCGGCATCGGCGGCCCGGCACAACTGATCGACCGCCTCATCACCGACCCCGAGCTCGACGCCGTCCGGGCCGACCCGGCCGAGCAACAGCCGTTCTACCGGTAACCGGGCCGACCCGGCCGAGCAGCAGCTGTCCTGTCCAGATCCGAACCGCCGTCGCGTGGGCGCGCCGGCCGGGTGGCGCGGCCGGGCGACGGCGGCCGAAACCAGCCGACCGGCAGCTGCCCCGTCAGCTCACCCAGCCGGCCCCACTGGGCCGGACCGAGCCGGACCGAGCCGGACCGAGCCGGACCGAGCCGGACCGAGCCGGACCGAGCCCGGGCTGGTCAGGATTCGATCGGGTGGGCCACCGGGACGACGATCTGTTCGGTGGGTTCCGCGTAGGGCATGGCCGGGCTGTCGCCCACCGCGAACTGGGTGCGGTACAGCTCCGCGTACAGGCCGCCGGCGGCGACCAGCTCGGTGTGCTTGCCTCGCTCGACGATGCGGCCGTCGTCCAGGACCAGGATCAGGTCGGCGTCGCGCACCGTGGACAGGCGGTGCGCGATGACCAGTGCCGTGCGGCCCTCCAGCGCCACCGTCAGGGCACGCTGCACCGCGGCCTCGGACTCGCTGTCGAGGTGCGCTGTCGCCTCGTCCAGGATCACGATCGACGGGTGCTTGAGCAGCAGGCGGGCGATGGCGATGCGCTGTTTCTCGCCGCCGGAGAACCGGTAGCCGCGTTCGCCCACGACCGTGTCGAGGCCGTCGGGCAGCGCGCGGACCAGCTCGACGACCTGAGCGGCGCGCAGGGCCTCCCACATCTGGTCCTCGGTCGCTTCCGGGCGGGCGTACCGCAGGTTTTCCGCGATGGTCTCGTGGAACAGGTGGGAATCCTGGGTGACGACGCCGATGGTGTCGCGCAGCGACTCCAGGGTGGCGTCGCGCACGTCGACGCCGCCGACCCGGACGGCGCCCTCGGTCACGTCGTAGACCCGGGAGACGAGCATCGAGGTGGTCGACTTGCCGGCGCCGGACGGGCCCACCAGCGCGACCAGCTGGCCCGGCTCGACGGTGAAGTCGACGCCCCGCAGCACCGGGGCGTTCTCGGTGCGGTCGAGGGCCGCCACGTCCTCCAGCGTCGCCAGCGACACCTCGTCGGCGCTCGGGTAGCGGAAGTGCACGTCGCGGAACTCCAGGCGGCCGGAACCGGCCGGGATCGCGACGGCGTCCGGCTTCTCCTCGATGCCCGGCTTCAGGTCGAGGACCTCGAAGACCCGGTCGAACGAGACCAGCGCGCTCATCACGTCGACGCGCACGTTGCTCAGCGCGGTGAGCGGGCCGTAGAGGCGGGTGAGCAGCAGCGCCAGCGTGACCACGGTGCCGGCGGTGACGCTGCCGGTGACCGCGAGCCAGCCGCCGAGCCCGTACGTCAGGGCCTGGGCGAGCGAGGCGACCAGCAGCATGGCGACGAAGAAGGTGCGGGAGAACATGGCCTGCTGCACGCCGATGTCGCGGACCCGCTGCGCGCGTTCGCCGAACCGGGCCGCCTCGGTGTCCGGCCGGCCGAAGAGCTTGACCAGCAGGGCGCCGGAGACGTTGAAGCGCTCGGTCATGGTCGCGTTCATCTTCGCGTCCAGGTTGTAGGACTCGCGGGTGATCTCGGCCAGCTTCTTGCCGACCCGGCGCGCGGGGATGATGAAGACCGGCAGCATGACCAGCGACAACGCGGTGATCTGCCAGGACAGGCTGAACATCACGGCGGCGGTGAGCACGAGCTGGATGACGTTGCTGACCACGCCGGAGAGTGTGGAGGTGAACGCCCGCTGCGCGCCGGTGACGTCGTTGTTGAGCCGGCTGACCAGCGCGCCGGTCTGGGTGCGGGTGAAGAACTGCAGGGGCATGCGCTGGACGTGGTCGTAGACCCGGGTGCGCAGGTCGAGGATGATGCCCTCGCCGATGCGCGCCGAATACCACCGCTGGGCCAGCGACAGGAACGCGTCGACGACCGCCAGCCCGGCGATCAGGAACGCGAGCCGGATGACCGTGGTGGCGGCGTCGGAGCCGCCGGCGGTGATGGCGTTGACCACGTGACCGGCGAGCACCGGGGTGGCGACGCCGATGCCGGCGGCGAACACCACCGTGATCAGGAAGACGATGATGTCGCGGCGGTACGGCCGGGCGAAGCGCAGGATGCGCTTGGTCGTGCCCCGGCTGAGCTGATGCTGCGCGACACGCTCGGAATTCTGCAGCGAGCGCAGCATCATCCAGCTTGAGCCGCTGGAGTTCGGGCCCATGCGTCACCTCCCGGGCGTCTGTGGCGAGGCACAGTCTGCCCGCTGGGTATGACAACCCGAGAGGTAACCGGTTTCTTCCGGATCGGCCCTTACTCGGCGCCCAGCAGGTCGCGCAGGCGGCGGGTCTGTGCCTCCCGCTCGGCCCGGTCCTGCTCCGCGTAGGAACGGTCGGTCGCCCCGGCGAGCAGCGCCTTGATCTCCGCGACCGCGCCCCGGTCGGCGGCCAGCACGGCCGCGGCCAGGTCGGACACCGCCGCGGACAGCTCGGCGCCGGCCACGACAGCGGTGGCCAGACCGATCCGGTCCGCCTCCTGCGCCGAAACCCGCCGCCCGGTGACGCAGATCTCCAGCGCCCGGGCCGCACCGACCAGCTCGGTGAGGCGTTTGGTGCCGCCGAGATCCGGTACGAGCCCGAGGGTCACCTCGGCCATCGAGAATCGGGCGTCGTCGGCGAGCACCCGGAAGTCGCAGTTCAGCGCGAGCTGAAAACCGGCGCCGATCGCGTGGCCCTGCACGGCGGCGATGGTGACCAGCGAGGGGCGGCGTAACCAGGTGAACGCTTCCTGGAAGCCCGCAATCCGCTCCGCGCACTCCGCAGGCGACAACGTGGCCAGATGCGGCAACGAAGAATCGCCGGTGCCGCGGGCTACCGACAAGTCGAGTCCCGCGGAAAAAGCCCGTCCTTCACCCCGGACAATGACGACTCGCACGTCCCCCGGCATTTTCCGGGAAATGTTGCCGAGCTCGGACCACATGGCCGGAGTCTGTGCATTGAGCACATCGGGCCGGCACAACGTCACCGTCGCGACCGGCCCGTCCTGGTCATACCGAACCCCTGTTTCGGTCCCGGGTGATGCGCTGGTGGTCACGCCTTCTTCCGACGGCGGGCACCGCCGCGCTGGCGGAGCTGGACCCCTGACTCGGTCAGCACCCGGTGCACGAATCCGTAGGACCGGCCGGTCGAAGCGGCCAGCGCGCGAATGCTCTCTCCGGAGGTGTATCGCTTCACCAGGTCTTTGGCCAGCGTCTGACGCTCGCTTCCGACGATTCGGCGACCCTTCTCAGTGCTGGTGGCTGTGCCCGTGGCTGCCATGTTGAATCCTCACGTCCCAGACTGTGCGGTTCGATACGGTCCCACCTATTAGACCGCCTCCAACGATCATGCGCTAGGTATCTCGGCTTAGCCAACGTGCCCAATTACCACTGTCAGGAACCCGACGGTGACCATGCGCATCAATGTCAGACAGTTGCCGGCGGGGCCGGAACCGGTCGTGAATCGGACGTCGGAGAGCGCTTGCCCGGCCGGACCGGGCGCCGCCGGGCCCGGCGCGGCACCGCCTCAAGACCACCCGCTGAGCTGCACAAACATCAACTACACGGTGGACGGACAACGATGTCACGCAGCGTCGATGCAGCGTGCACGAAGAGGTGCGGGTCGTCGCCCGAACGGTCGGCGGAGCGCGGGTGAGGGGCGCCCGCAGCCGGTCGGGTGGTGACCGGAGCCGGGCAGGAGTCGCACTGTCTGTGTGGGCACCAGTTGACAACCGACGATGCCGTTGATCCTCGATCAAGCGACGGCGGTCACGCCAGCTCGACGAGCTCCAGCAGATCGTCGCTCCACGCGTCCTCGTCACCGTCGGGCAGCAGGATGGCCCGGTCCGGCTTCAGCGCCTGCACGGCCCCCGCGTCGTGGGTGACCAGCACGATCGCACCCGGATAGTTGGCGATGGCGTCCAGCACCTGCTCGCGGCTGATCGGGTCGAGGTTGTTCGTCGGCTCGTCGAGCAGCAGCACGTTGGCGCCGGAACAGACCAGGGTGGCGAGCGCGAGCCGGGTCTTCTCGCCGCCGGAGAGCACCCCGGCCGGCTTGTTGACGTCGTCGCCGGAGAAGAGGAACGCGCCGAGGATCTTCCGCAGCTCGGTGTCGGTCTGCTCGCCGCCGGCGCTGCGCATGTGCTCCAGGATCGTGCGGTCCACGTCCAGCGTCTCGTGCTCCTGGGCGTAGTAGCCCAGCCGCAGCCCGTGCCCGGCCCGCACCTCGCCGGTGTCGGACTGCAGGTGGCCGCCGAGGATGCGCAGCAGGGTGGTCTTGCCGGCGCCGTTCAGGCCGAGGATGGCGACCCGGGAACCACGGTCCACCGCCACGTCGACGTCGGCGAAGATCTCCAGCGACCCGTACGACTTCGACAGGCCGTGCGCGGTCAGCGGGGTCTTGCCGCAGGCCGCCGGGCTCGGGAAGCGGACCTTCGCCACCTTGTCCGAGGTCCGCACCTCCTCCAGGCCGTCGAGCAGCTTGTTGGCGCGCTTGGCCATGTTCTGCGCGGCGATGGTCTTGGTGGCCTTGGCCCGCATCTTGTCGGCCTGGGCCAGCAGCGCGCCGGCCTTCTTCTCGGCGTTGGCACGCTCACGGCGGCGCCGGCGCTCGTCCGTCTCCCGCTGGGCCAGGTACGTCTTCCAGCCGACGTTGTACATGTCGACCTCGGCGCGGTTGGCGTCCAGATACCAGACCCGGTTGACCACGGCGTCGAGCAGCTCGACGTCGTGACTGATCACGATCAGGCCGCCCTTGTGGCTGGCGATGTAGCCGCGCAGCCAGGTGATCGAGTCCTGGTCCAGGTGGTTGGTCGGCTCGTCGAGCAGCAGGATGCCCTTGCCGTTCTGGCCGGAATTCTGGAACAGGATGCGGGCCAGCTCGATGCGCCGGCGCTGGCCGCCGGAGAGGGTGCCGATGGTCTGCGCCAGCGCGCGGTCGGGCAGGCCCAGGTTGGAGCAGATCCGGGCGGCCTCGGCCTCGGCGGCGTACCCGCCCAGGCTGGCGAACTGGTCCTCGAGCTGGCCGTAGCGGCGGATCAGCTTCTCGTCGGCGCTCTCCTCGAGCTCCACCTCGAGCTTCTGCATCTGCGACAGCAGGACGTCCAGGCCGCGGGCGGACAGCACCCGGTCGCGGGCGGTGACGTTCAGATCTCCGGTACGCGGGTCCTGCGGCAGGTAGCCGACCTCGCTGGTGCGGGTCACCTCGCCCGCGAACGGCTGTCCCTCGGCGGCCAGGACCTTGAGCATCGTGGTCTTGCCGGCGCCGTTGCGGCCGACCAGGCCGATCCGGTCGCCGGGCTGCACCCGAAGGGTGGTCGGGGAGATCAGGATCCGGGAGCCGGCGCGCAGTTCGAGTCCGGTGGCGGTAATCATGAGGGAACGTCTCGCTCTCGAGGAAGAAGGCTGGCTCAGGGCACACGGAAGCGCCGAGGAGGATCGTGGGCGATCCCGCTCGGCGCGGGGCAGGTCAGCCTTCGCAGAGCAGCACCCGGCAATTGTACCGGGCGACCGCCGGGACCTCCCAACCGATTAGCGGGCAAGATCATCGGGTACCAGACCCGGCACACCGTGCCGGACGCGCGAGCGAGGATGAGATGGAACTCAACGAGAACGCCAGGATCGACACCAGTCAGATCGACGACCAGCGTTCCTCCGGAGGGGGCGGGGGCGGGATCGGCGGCCTGCCCATCGGTGGCGGAGGTCTCACCGGCATCATCGTCACCGTCCTGATCGCCGTCGTCGGCGGCTTCTTCGGCATCAACACCCTCAACGGCGACAGCGGCGGCGCCCCGCAGACCGGCGACAACACCTCACTGACCCAGAAGTGCTCGCAGGAGAACGCCGACGAGCAGCTCGACTGCCGCAACGTGCTCTACGTGAACTCGATCCAGGACTACTGGGTGGAGGCGCTGCCGGCGGAGTTCGGCGACCCGTACAAGCCGGCCAAGACGGTGCTGTTCGCGAACGCGGTCAAGACCGGCTGCGGCAGCGCCGACTCGGGCGTGGGCCCGTTCTACTGCCCCGCCGACGACCGCGTCTACATCGACCTGAGCTTCTACGACGTGCTGGCCAAGCAGCTGGGCGCGCCGGGCGAGTTCGCCCAGCCGTACGTGCTGGCCCACGAGTACGGCCACCACGTGCAGGACCTGCTGGGCACCGAGGCCGCGATGCGCCGCGAGCAGGAGCGCGACCCGGACGCCGCGAACGCGCTGTCGGTGAAGCTGGAACTGCAGGCGGACTGCTACGCGGGCGCCTGGGCCAAGAACGCCACCGGCACGGACGACGGCTCAGGCCAGAAGATCTTCACCAGCATCACCGAGCAGGACATCCAGGAAGGCCTCGACACCGCAGCCAAGATCGGCGACGACGCCCTCCAGCAGCGCGGCGGCGGCCAGGTCAACCCGGCGGAGTTCACCCACGGCACCAGCGCCCAGCGGCAGGAATGGTTCAAGCGGGGTTACGACTCGGGCTCGCCGAAGAAGTGCGACACCTTCGCCGGGGGCGCGATCAACTGAGCTACGGATCCGCGCAGCAAGAGATCTTGGAAAGCGACGGCGGCTGGGCCTGAGTCACGACTGCCCGTCCGCCGGTGCGCGAGATCTTGGCTGGTTCCGGCCTCTGGTTACCAAGATCTGTCGTTGCCGGCGACCCTGGTTCAGGCTGGGTCTCGTACCAGGATGCGGATGGCGCGGGCTTGGGCTATCGCCTCTTCCAGCACCGTTCGGCGTGGTTCCGCGACTGCCAGGAACCGGTCGCTGCGCAATTCGAGCAACGGACGCAACTGCGGCGAGGCGAGGATCGTGTCCACCGCCGTGTGGTCGCCGCCGGTTACCAGGGTGCTCAGTGCGCGTACCTCCGGAAGGAGTAGGCGGGCCGCGATGCCGGCGCCGTCGGCGGCTGCCGCTTTGGCCTGGTTGTCGCGGCGGCGCGCGAAGCGTTGCTGGGACCAGCCACCCGCCGCGGTTCGCCCCTGCACGTAGTGCGTGTCGACCTTGGACACGATCAGCTTGGTGCCCTCCGCGACACCGACGGCGACCGCGCCCTTGCGGGCCAGCAGCAGCCCGATACGACGTAGGACGCAGGCCTCCTGCTGCAATGCCGTCAGGTCATCAAGTTCCGGTACGCCCGGCGGTGGCGAGAGCTCCGCGGTGGCGCCGTCCTCGGCAGTGACCGCCAGCCCTGCCGCGGTCCACGGGCCGTGCCGGGTCGCGAAGTTGTCCAGCCAGCGGTCCAGCCGATCGGGGGCGACGTCCACCCACCGTCCCCCACCCGCAGCCGGTCTTGCACTCATGCTCGACACCCTACGGCCGCCGGCTCGCTCCCTCCTCCCCGCGGCAACCTCCTGCGGTGCTGATCTGCACTTTGCAGATTGGGTTTCGCAGATGGTGCTTTGAGGAATGCCAGATGCTTCCTGCAAACCGCTGCTCCCCGTTTAATGAGCGTTAAGGAGAGGGGTGGCGATGTTCCTGGAACCCGAGACCGGAGGCGGCGGCGGAGGC
The DNA here is from genome assembly GCF_044465625.1 of Actinoplanes sp. NPDC049599. Taxonomy (NCBI): domain Bacteria; kingdom Bacillati; phylum Actinomycetota; class Actinomycetes; order Micromonosporales; family Micromonosporaceae; genus Actinoplanes; species Actinoplanes sp. NPDC049599. Next base: position 177,611 of record NZ_JBITLX010000009.1, on the reverse strand, counting down.
CGCCGACCACGCCGGCGGATCATCTATCGCGACGACCAAATCATCATCACCAGCTGGTACGTGGAGGTCGACGGCGCCCGCGTCCCCATCGCCGACCTGCGTGACGTGCTGGTCTGCCTGACCTTCCGGTATCCCGTCGTGAAGGTCACCGTGGTGCTGGGCCTGATCGAGGCGGCGATTGCGGGCACGTCCGCCGCGGTGCTGGAGTCCGGTTGGATGATCGTCGCCGGCCTCGTCTCCGCTTGCACCGTGGCGATGGGTGCGATCACGGACCACCGGAGGAATCCGCGTTTCATGACGATCGAGGCCAACGGGTACGGGCGGCGCATCGTGCTCTTCCGTACCCGGGACAAGAAGAAGTTCGGTCAGGTCCGCCGGGCCTTGATCCGGGCCATCGAGGACAACCGCGATCTCCCGCGGTGACCTAGCGTCCGTCGCGGATGCGGCGGATCTCCTCCACCGCGGCGTCGCGGGTGAGTCCCGAGCCCACAATGGCATCCACAACGTCGTGGTATGCCGCAGTGGCATCCGGGTCCTTCACCACGAAGTCCTTGATGGGTGACTGGACGAAGACCACATCCGGGTCAGCGGTTCCGCTGAACTCCAGCATCTCGAAGAGGCCGCCCGGCCCCGGCCGGGCACCGTGCCGGAGCGGTATGACGACGAGGCGTACGTGTGGCTGCTGTTCCACCTTGAGCAGGTGGTCGAGTTGGGCGCGCATCACGTCGGCGCCACCGATCGGGCGTTCGAGCACTGCGCCGTCCAGCAGCGCGATGAGCTCCGGCGGGCGGTTCCCGGCGATCCGCGCGAAGAGTTCGGCCTGGCGGCGCAGCCTGACGTCGATCGCGTTCTGCACCGCGGTGTCGTCGGCCTTCTTGCCGATCGACGCGGTGGCGGCCTTCGCATAGCGCTCGGTCTGCAACAGCCCGGGGATCAGCAACGCCTGGTAGACGGTGATCCGGGAAGCCTCGCTCTCATAGGCGACGAACTCCCGGTATTCCGGGTCGAGCCGGTAGCTGCTCCACCATTGCCGGCGGCGGGAGACCAGCGCCAGGTCGATCAGCTCCGCGACCTCGTCACGGTCGCGGACGCCGTACATCTGCAGCAGGGCCTCGAGGTCCACCGGCTGGACCGTGACGGCGCCCGTTTCGATGCGGTGCAGTTTGGAGGTGGACCAGTGCGTACGCCGGGTCACCGTGCCAGGGCTCAGACCGCTCTGTTTCCGCAAGCCGACGAGCCTCGCGCGCAGTCGTTCGCGGGCGACGGCCTGGCGGACCTGATCGGACATGGATGTCGCCCCCGTATCGCATCAGCGGGACGTCTTCGGCTGTGTCGAGCGCCGTGCGACCCAGGTTACTAGCGACCGTCCAGGACATCCTGTATCAGCCTCAGTGCGCGGTCCCCGTACTCGCCCTCGGCGCGCAGCCTGTCCACTTTGCCGCGATATTGCGCCGTCACCTCGGGATTGCGGCTCAGCGAGTCGCCGGTGGCCGATTCGATGAACACGAGATCGTCGTCGTCCGAGTCGGGGAACTCGAGCAGCTCGAACACGCCGCCGAGGCCGGCATGCCCGCCGCCCGCGGTCGGCATGATGATCAGGCTGATGTGCGCTTGCCGGGCCTGGTGGAGCAGATGCTCGAGCTGCGCACGCATCACCTCCTCGCCGCCGATCCACCGGCGCAGCACCACCTCGTCCAGGATCGCCACGACCTGGAGCAGATCACCTGCCGTCAGGCGGTTCTCGACAACGCGCTGCCGCTCCCGGCGGACCTGCACGACCGTGACGACATCGGCGTCGGTCGGCCGCGCGCCGAGAATCGTCGCGGTGATCGCCATCGCGTACGCCGCGGTCTGCAACAGCCCGGGCACTATCAGCGGCTGGTAATGGGTGATCCTCGACGCCTCGGACTCGTAGCCCACGAATTGCTGGTACTCATCGGTCAGCCGGTGACGCGCCTGCGAAAGCGGCGTCCAGGCGATCCGGGCCAGCCGTATCAGTTCCGCGGTCTCGCCGTCCCCACAGCCGTAAAAGGAAAGGACGGACTCGAGCGCGAAAGGCTGGATGGTCCGCGCTCCGGACTCGACGTCACCCAAGCCGGATGCCGGCCAGCCCACGGCGCTCACCACCTGTTCCACCAGCATCGAGCGGGATTCGCGGAGTTCGCGGAGGCGCACGCGAAGCCGATCGCGGGCGATCGCCGGTCCGAGGAATTCTGGCATGACGAGCCTCTCTAGCTGGGAGGTCCGACGTCGGCGTCGTCCTGTTACGGGTAGGGCGAGACTCCTCTCGGCGGAGAGCGCAGGAGCGGGGGTGGCCGGAGATAACGATAATCGACACAAGCTCGGCACCGAATGGCTTGACAAGAACGCCGGGCCCGGCATGGCCGGGAATTGTCCTTGGCGAATCCACAGTATGCGAATTCCGGCGCCCCGCTACTGGGGACGATGCGCCTGGCGTACCTTGTGGACCGCTTCGGCGAGGCTCTCGCCCATGGTCAGCAGCTCGTCCATGACCCGGCGGTAGGTAGCGGTGTTCTCCGCGTCCGTCAACAGAAAGTCGGTTCCGGGCGTCTCGATGAACACGACGTCGAGGTCCCGATCCTCGGTGAAGGTCAGGAGTTCAAAAGCCCCACTGAGCCCGGGGTGTACGCCAAGACGCAGCGGCAGGACCGTGAGCTCGACGGTGTCCCGCCCGGCCATCTCGACCAGATGATCCAGCTGGGCCGCCATGACGTCGTCACCACCGATCGGCCGCAGCAGAACCGACTCGTCGATCGCCTGGCTCACCGACGGGGGCTGGTCACCCGCCAGCCTCGCCATCAACGTCTCCCGCCGTTTCATCCGCGCATCGACCAGGCTGACCACGGCCGGGTCCTCCGGGGAGGTCTGGAGCACGGATGAGGTGAGCGCCTCGGCGTATTGCCGCGTCTGCAACAGCGGCGGGACGAAGGTGGCCTGATAGGCATACAGGTGCGTGGCGTCGTTCTCGAAGGCGATGAAGTTGATGAGCTCGTCCGGGAAGTGCTTCTCACGCCACCACATGCGCTGACGTGACGCCAGCGACAGATCCACGAGCCGCTTCAGCTCGTCGCCGTCGGTGACGCCGAGGTGCCGGGCCAACGCCTCCACTTCCAGAGGCTGGATCGTCACCTTGTTGTTCTCGATGCGGTTGAGCTTCGCCAGCGACCAGTGCATCGCGCCGGCAACGGCAGCCGCCGGGGTGTTGCCACGGAGGGTTCGCAGCTCCCTGGAGAGCAATGCCCGGGCCAGCGCGGGGCCAACCGGCTCGGTCACGACGGCCCCCCTTTCAGCGCACAACAGCCTTGATCTCAACCCTACCGTGCGATCTGCAAAGTGCACTTCGTCATTTGCTTGCGAACTTCCCGCGCAGGGCCTACAGTCCGTGAGGTCACTTCCAACTGTGCCAAATGGGCATTTTTCGTATTTAGGTGGATGATCCGGTCGTGGAAGCTGCGGAAGCGCTCGTGTGGCGGAAGAGTTCTCGCAGCTCAAGCGGTGCGTGCGTCGAGGTGGCGCCGGGCCGGGGCACGATCATGGTCCGTGACTCCAAGAACCCCCAAGGGGCGGTTCTGACCTTCGGCCGGGAGACGTTCGCCGCCTTCGTCGCGGGCGTCGCCCAGGGCGAGTTCGACCTGCATTCCGCGTGATCGCCTGATCGCCTGGCCGGCGGCGGGTCGGCGGGTCGGCGGGTCGGCGGGTCGGCGGGTCGGCGGGTCGGCGGGAGTGTCACAGCACGGTGCGATGATCGGGCCATGACGCGTCCGATGACCGATGAGCTGCTCGACCGCCTGGTCAGGCTCTTCGAGGCGGCCCGCGACCCCATCCGGGCCGCCGGCGCGGCGGCCTACATGCGGCATCAGTTCGCGTTCCTTGGTTTCTCGACACCGACACAGCGCGTGCTCGCCCGCACCGCAGTCGCCGGCCTGGACAAACCGACCGAGGACGACCTGCGCACCGTTGCGCTGGCCTGCTGGGAGCACACCGAGCGCGAGTATCAGTATTTCGCCTGCGACTGGCTGCGCGCCCACGTGTCCGTGCCGGGCCCGGGCTTTCTGATCACCGTCCGCACGTTGATCACGACCAAGCCGTGGTGGGACACCACCGACCCACTGGCCACCCGCGTCGTCGGCGGGCTGGTCCGCCGCCACCCGCAGCTCGGGGCCGACCTGGACGCCTGGTCGGCCGACAGCGACAAGTGGCTGGTCCGCACGGCGATCCTCCACCAGTTGCACTACGGCACGGAGACCGACACCGATCGGCTCTTCGGCTACTGCACCCGCCAGGCCGGCCACCCCGACTTTTTCATCCGCAAGGCGATCGGCTGGGCGCTGCGCCACTATGCCCGCACCGACCCGGATGCCGTCCGTGAGTACGTCTCCCGCAATCGCGGGGTGCTCTCTCCACTCTCGATCCGGGAGGCCACCAAACACCTCTGACCCCCGACGGGACCTCGTAGCGACGGCCACTCCAGCGCATGCCGCGTGCACGCAGCATGCGCTTCGTCAGGTCAGGAGGCCGATGGCCAGGATGACGATGACACCGCTGGAGACCAGGGTGGTGATGCGGCGGCCGCGTTCGCCGGTCAGGAGCCGGCCTACGAGTGCGCCGCCGCAGGCGATGAGCAGTTGCCAGCTCGCCGAGGCCAGGAAGGCGCCCGCAACGAACCACACTCCGCCGCCCGTGCCGCCCCGGCCCAGCACGAGCGCGGCGAAGTAGACGATGGTGGCGGGGTTGAGCAGCGTCAGGGCGAGAACACCGAGAAACGCCCGGCCCGGCGTCGTGGCGGACGCCACGGCGAGGCGCCGCCCGGCCGGCTCCGGCGCCGACTCCCCCCGTGCGACATCCGGACCAGCAGTCGCCGGACCGGAGACACCCGGACCGACCGGTTCGCTGCCCGAACCGGTCGCAAGAGGCTTACTGCGCAGTGCCGATCGAGCGGTCACGGCCGCCAGCAGCACCAGCACCGCAGCCGCCACCCAGCGCAGCGGCGTCGCGATCGGCGTGATCGCCGCAGCCAGAGCCGCGCCGCCCAGCACCGCGATCAGTGCGTACACCCCGTCCGCCGTGGCCGCGCCCAGTCCGGCCGCCGCGCCGACGCGTAAGGACGTTCGGGCCGTCAGGCCGGCGATGAGGACGGCGATAGCGCCGACTGGCACGGCGACGCCGTAGCCGGCGACCACGCCGGCCAGGAACGCCCCGGTCATGACGCGGGTGGCAGGACCGCGCGGCCGGCGGCGACACGCTGCTGTCGCACGGCCCGGACGGGCGCGGCGGCAGACAGGGTCGGGTGCGGGCTCAGCATGGTCACGTCGCCCAGGATGGCGGCGACCGGCCGGTGACGGCCACCGATTTTCGCGGCCTGCCTGGTTCGGGGCAACCGGGACGGGCGCGAACGGGGTCTGGACTCCGCCGCGTTCCGACCCGGTCGGGGGATCATGACGTCGCCACGCCGAGATCCAGATTTCGCGGCGCAAGTGACCGCGCCGCGAGACGGAAACTGGGCCCGGCGCGGACCCTCATCAGCAGCTAGGGTCGGATCATGGGTGTGGTCGCTGAGCTGATCCTGATCCGGCACGGGCAGAGCGCGGCGAACGTCGCCTTTCCGCGCGCCGACGCGCAGGGGCTGCTCGAGTCGGGGCTGAGCGGGCGGGACACCGATGTGGAGCTGACCGGGCTCGGTCTCGAGCAGGCCCGGGCCGTCGGCCGGTGGCTGGCCGGTCTGCCCGGCGGCGCACTGCCCGAGGTGGTCATCACCTCGCCGTATCTGCGGGCCCGGGACACCTGGCGGATCGCCGCCGAGGGGCTCTCGTTGCCGGCGCCGAAGACCGACGACCGGCTCGTGGACCGGCTGACCGGGGAGCTGGAGATGCTGACGGAAGCCGCGATCCGGCTGCGTTTTCCGGACGAGCCCGCCCGCTTCGAGCAGGAAGGCGAGTACGTCTACCGGCCACCGGGCGGCGAGACCTTCGACGACATCGCCGTCCGGCTCACCTCCTTCCTCGACGACCTGAACCGGGACCACGCCGGCGAGCGGGTCCTGGTCGTGGCGCACGACTCGGTAGTGCTGGTCCTGCGGCGCGTCATCGAGGGCCTGGACTGGCACCGGGTCGCCGAGATCGTGGCGCAGGCCGGCCAGGTGCGGAACGCCTCGATCACCAGCTTCAAGGACTCCTCGGGCCGGCTCGTGCTGGACCGCTACAACACCGTTGACCACCTGGAGTAGCGGTTACTCCGTGTCTGTCCAGGCCAGGAACTCCTCGACGGCGTCGCGGTCGCCGTCCACCTCGACGCGGTCCAGCGGGATCCGGGTGTAGAGCGCCAGCACCAGGTCGCTGGCCGAGCCGCGCAGCGTCGCGAGCGGCTCGCCGCCGGCGGCCGGGCCGGACCTGGCGCCGGTAGGGGTCAGGTCGACCAGCCAGGTCGGGCCCTCCACCGCCGACAGGGCGATCCGGGCCGGGCGGTGCGGCCAGGCGCCGAGCGAGCCGAGCGTCACCACCAGCATCTCGTCGATCGTGTCGACGGCCACCGCGGCCGGGATCGGCTCGGGCTTGCCGACCGTCTCCTGGGCGTCCCAGGCGTGCACGGCCGCCTCCTGCACCTGGTGGCGGGCCACCGCGCCGGAGGTCATCGGCGCCTCCGAAGCTCCCCACCAGGTCCAGCAGTCGCGGTCGGGGCCGGCCACCCGCAGCGCGTCGATCAGCGCCGCGGTCGACTCGGCGGACCAGGTCAGCAGGTCGCCGGCGGGGTCGCCCGCGGTGAAGCCCGGCGGCCGGCCGTCGGTGGGGCCGGCCGTGACCACGTGGGCCCACCAGCGCTGCACCGCGCCCAGGTGGGCGACCAGGTCGCGCAGGGACCAGTCGGGGCAGCCGGGCACCCGGGCCGCGGTGTCGCCGGCCGTCACCGCCTGCCGCAGGGCGGCCGAGCGCTCGGCGATCAGGTCCAGCAGTTCGGGGAACGGCAGCAGCGAAGTCATGCCGATGGTTTACCACCGGCCTGCGACAAGAATCGGCTCAGTGCGATTCCCGGCTCACCGCGTCGCCGCTGGAGCCGACGAGGAAGTCCAGGTCGGCGCCGACCTCCGCGCCCAGCACGGTGTCCACGTACAGCTTCTGCCAGCCGCGGACCGGGCGGGCCAGGGCCGCCCGCAGCGCCGCCGACGGCTCGCGGGCCGCCAGCTCCTCGTCCGGCACGTCCACCGACAGCCGCCTGTTCTCCACGTCCAGAATGATCCAGTCGCCGTCCCGTACCCGGTCGAGGGGTCCGCCGGCCGCGGCCTCCGGCGCCACGTGCAGCACGACCGTGCCGTACGCCGTACCGCTCATCCGCCCGTCGCAGACCCGGACCATGTCGCGGACGCCGGCATGCAGCAGCTTCTTCGGCAGCGGCATGTTCGCGACCTCGGGCATGCCCGGGTAGCCGCGCGGCCCGCAGCCGCGCAGCACCAGCACCGAATCCGCGTCCACGTCCAGCTCGGGCGCGTCGATGCGCCGGTTGAAGTCCTCCACCGAGTCGAAGACCACCGCCCGGCCGCGGTGGCGCAGCAGGTGCGGGCTGGCCGCGGCAGGCTTGATGATCGCCCCGGCCGGGGCCAGGTTGCCGCGCAGCACGGCGATGCCGGCCTGGGGCAGCAGCGGCTTCTCCCGGGTGCGGATCACGTCCTGGTCCCAGATCTGCGCCTCGGCCAGCGAGTCGACAAACGGCCGGCCGGTCACGTCGATCGCGTCCCGGTCCAGCAGGTCGGCCACCTCGCGCAGCACCGCGGCCAGGCCGCCGGCCCGGTACAGGTCCTCCATCAGGTATTTGCCGGCGGGCTGCAGGTCGACCAGCAGCGGCACGTCCGCGCCGATCCGGTCGAAGTCGGCCAGCGTGAGCGGCACGCCGAGCCGGCCCGCGATGGCCAGCAGGTGCACGACGGCGTTGGTGGAACCGCCCAGCGCGGCCAGCGCCACGATGGCGTTGTGGAACGAGCCGGCGGTCAGCACCCGGCTGGGCCGGCGGTCCGCGGCGACCATCTCCACGATCAGCCGCCCGGTCTCGTGCGAGCGGGCCAGCAGCCGGCTGTCCGGCGCCGGGGTGCCGGCCGTGCCCGGCAGCACCGTGCCGAGCGCCTCGGCCAGCAGGCCCATGGTCGAGGCGGTGCCCATGGTGTTGCAGTGGCCGCGGCTGCGGATCATCGACGACTCGGACTCCAGGAACGCGGCCTTGCTGAGCGTGCCCGCCCGGACCTCCTCGGACAGCCGCCACACGTCGGTGCCGCAGCCCAGCGGGGTGCCGCGGAACGTGCCGGTGAGCATCGGGCCGCCGGGCACCACCACGGCCGGCAGGTCGACCGAGGCGGCGGCCATGAGCAGCGACGGGATGGTCTTGTCGCAGCCGCCGAGCAGCACCACGCCGTCGACCGGGTTGGCCCGCAGCATCTCCTCGGTGGCCATCGCGGCCATGTTGCGCCAGAGCATCGCGGTGGGGCGGACCTGGGTCTCGCCGATCGACACCACGGGCAGGTTGAGCGGGATCCCGCCGGCCTCCCAGATGCCCTGCTTGACGTGCTCGGCGACCTCGTCGAGGTGGCTGTTGCAGGGAGTCAGGTCGGAGGCGGTGTTGGCGATCGCGATCTGCGGGCGGCCCTCGAAGGCCGAGGTCGGCAGGCCACGGCGCATCCAGGCGCGGTGGATGTAGGAGTTGCGGTCCTGGCCGGCATACCACTGGGCGCTGCGCAGTTCAGGCATGAGACCTTCCAATAATCGGAACGCTGGTCGCCTATCTGGAATATCAGGTACCGTACGCCAGTGCCCTCGGAAATCGCACCCCCCTTGGTCGGCACAGATCGGGTGCTGGCCGTCCTCGCCGAGCTGGCCCGGCACGCCGACGGCGCCTCCCTGGAGGAAATGACCCGCGCGGTGGCCAGCCCCAAGCCCACTGTGCACCGGGCGCTGGCCGCGTTGTGCCGGTTCGGCTTCGCCACCCGCAACGGCCACGGCCGTTATGCGCTCGGCGACGAGTTCCTCCGGCTGGCCTTCGCCCACCACGAGGCCCGCCCCGACCACCTGCGGATCGCGCCGGTGCTCAGCACGCTGGCCGAGCGGTACGGCGAGACCGCCCACTACGCGGTGCTCGACGGTCACACCGTGGTCTACCGGGCGAAGGTCGACCCGCCGGCCGGCGCGCTGCGGCTGACCTCCACGGTCGGCGGCCGCAACCCGGCGCACTCCACCGCGGTCGGGAAACTGCTGCTGGCGTACGCGCTGGCCGACGACGACGCCGTCACGGCCTGGGTCGGCGACCGCACCCTGGCCCAGCGCACGCCGCGCACGCTGACCAGTGCGCCCGCCCTCGCCCCCGAGCTGCGCACGATCCGGGCGGCCGGGTACGCCGTCGACGACCAGGAGAACGAACCCGGCATCGTCTGTCTTGCCGTACCGGTGTTCTTGACGTCACCGACCCGGCCCAGCGGCGCGGTCAGCGTCTCCGCGCCGGTCTCCCGCACCCCGCTGGCGACCCTGGTCGCCGCGGTGGCCGCCATCCGCGCGACCGTGGAGGCCCGATGAGCTGGACCGCCGCGGTCGCCTCCACCGAGAGCTTTCTGCTGGGTGAGGGCCCCTTCTGGGACGCGCCGCGCGAGCGGCTGCTCTGGGTCGACGTCGACGCGGGGACGGTGCACGAGGGCCGCCTCGACGGCGACCGGGTGGTCGTCACCGGTTCACAGCACCGCGACCGCACGGTCGGCGCGGTGGTCTGCTCGGCCGCCGGGGAGCTGCTGGTCGCCGGCGCGCAGACGCTGCTCGATGACGGCACGCCGATCGTTGCCGCGCACAGCCGCCTCAACGACGGCGCCTGCGACCCCGCGGGTCGCTTCCTGGTCGGCACCCTCGCGCTGGGCGACACCCACCACCAGGAGCTTCTTGTACGCCGTGAGCACGACGGCTCGCTCACCGTGCTCGACGACGACCTCAACCTGTCCAACGGGCTCGCGTGGAGCCCGGACGGCGGCCTGTTCTACAGCATCGACAGCATCCCGGGCATCGTCTGGGTCCGCTCCTACGACGCCGCCACCGGTGACGTCGGGCCGCGCCGGGAGTGGCTGCGGATCAGCGACGGGCTGCCCGACGGGCTGTGCGTGGACGCCGACGGGCACCTGTGGATCGCGATCTGGGGCGCCGGCGAGGTCCGCCGGTTCACCCCGGACGCCCGGCCCGCCGGGGTGCTCACGGTGCCGGCCCCGCACACCACCAGCGTCGCCTTCGTCGGTCCCGCCCTGGACCGGCTGCTGATCACCACCGCCACCGCCATGCTGAGCGCGGACCGGCTGGCCGCGTACCCGATGTCCGGCCGGCTGTTCCTCGCCGACGTCGGCGTCACCGGGCTCCCGGTCACCCCGTGGGCCGGCCCTACCTCTGGAGAGTCATGAAGCTGATGCGCATCGGCGACGCCGGGGCCGAGCGGCCCGTCGTCCGCGTCGACGACGACACCTACGTCGACGTCGCCGACCTCGAGGACCTGCTCTTCACGGTGCCGCAGGAGTTCCGGCAGCTGGTGGACGCGCGGATCACGGCCGGGCAGGTGCGCCGGTTCGCCGGCGAGCGGGTCGGCGCGCCGATCCGCCGCCCGCACCAGATCCTCTGCATCGGGCTGAACTACCGCGACCACGCCGCGGAGACCGGCCAGGCCGTGCCCGCCGAGCCGATCCTGTTCACCAAGTCGCCGAACACGCTGGTCGGGCCGTACGACGACGTGCGGCAGCCGCGCGGGTCGACCAAGCTGGACTGGGAGGTCGAGCTGGGCATCGTGATCGGGCGCCGGGCGAGCTACCTGGCCGGCCACGCCGCCGCCCGCGACGTCATCGCCGGCTACCTGGTCTGCAACGACGTCAGCGAGCGGGCGTTCCAGACCGAGCGCGGCGGGCAGTGGTCCAAGGGCAAGTCGGCCGAGACGTTCAACCCGGCCGGGCCGTGGCTGGTCACCCCGGACGAGATCGCGGACGTGTCGGCGCTGGGCATGTGGCTCGACGTCAACGGGGTACGGCGGCAGACCGGCAGCACCGCGACGATGGTCTTCGACCCGTACGAGATCGTCCGGTACCTGAGCCAGTTCCTGGTGCTGGAGCCCGGCGACCTGATCAACACGGGCACGCCGCCCGGTGTCGGCATGGGCTTCGACCCGCCGGTCTGGCTGTCGCCCGGTGACGTGATGGAGCTGGGCATCGACGGGCTCGGCAGCCAACGTCAGACCGTGGTGGCGCCCCGCTGATGCGCGCCTTCGTGATCACCGGGCCGGGCAAGGCCGAGGTGCAGGAGGTCGAGCCGCCCGCGGCGCGGCCCGGCGAGGTCGTGGTCGACGTCGAGCGGGCCGGCGTGTGCGGCACCGACGTCGAGTTCTTCAGCGGCGCGATGTCCTACCTGCACACCGGTCAGGCGCAGTACCCGATGCGGATCGGCCACGAGTGGTCCGGCACGGTCAGCGCGATCGGCGCCGGCGTCGACGGGAAGTGGCTCGGGCGGCGGGTCACCGGTGACACCATGCTGGGCTGCGGGCGGTGCGCGCGGTGCCGGTCCGGGCGGCAGCACGTCTGCGCCGACCGGTACGAGATCGGCGTACGCAACGGCTGGCCGGGGGCGCTGGCGGAGCAGTTGCCCGTACCGGTGAAGGCTCTTCAGGTGCTGCCCGACCAGGTGGATGCGGCGCTCGGGGCCCTGGTCGAACCGGGTGGCAACGCGCTGCGCGCGGTCCGCGCCGCGGCGCTGCCGCCGGGCGGGCGGCTGCTGGTGCTCGGACCCGGCGCGATCGGGCTGCTCACCGCCCAGATCGCCGCCGCGCAGGGCGCCGAGGTGCACCTGCTCGGGCGCAGCAGCGACTCGCTGGCATTCGCCGCGGCGGTGGGCTTCCCGCAGGCCTGGACCGCCGCGACGCTGCCGGAGCTGGCCTGGGACGCGGTCATCGACGCGTCCAACGGCCCGGCGCTGCCCGCGCTCGCCGCCGAGCTGGTCGAGCCGGGCCGGCGGGTGGTCTACGTCGGGCTCGCGGCCGAGCCCAGCCTGGTCGACTCGCGGACGCTGGCGCTCAAGGACGTCACCGCGGTCGGCGTGCTCAGCGCGTCGGGGGGCTTCGCCGGGACGGTCGAGCTGTTCGCCTCCGGCGAGGTCGACCCCCGGCCGTTGGTCGCCGCCACCGTCGGGCTGGACGACGTCGCGGCCGTGCTCGCCGGCGAGCGCCGGCCGGGCTGGGGCGCCGGCCCGAAGATCCACGTCGACCCGAGGAGAGATCCGTCATGATCGACTGCACCGCGCGGCACCCGGCCGCACCGGCCCCCGGCCGAGCCGGCCAGGAGGCTCGATCATGAGCGAGTTCGACGGGCTCACCGCCGTGGTCACCGGCGGTGCCAGCGGGATCGGCGCCGCGACCGTCGCCCTGCTGCGCGAACGCGGTGCCCGGGTGGCCGGCCTGGACCTGAACGAGCACGACGCCGACCTGTCGGTGGTCTGCGACGTCGGCGACAGCGCGTCGGTGGACGCGGCGGTCGGCACGGTCGCCGCGCGGTTCGGCCGGATCGACATCCTGGTCAACAACGCGGGCATCGGCGCGGTCGGCGACATCACCGCCAACAGCGACGACGAGTGGCACCGGGTGCTCAACATCAACGTGGTGGGCATCGCGCGGGTGTCGCGGGCGGCGCTGCCGCACCTGCTGGCCTCGCCGAGCGGGTCGATCGTCAACACCTGCTCGATCGCGGCGCCGATCGGCCTGCCGCAGCGCGTCCTCTACTCGGCCAGCAAGGGCGCGGTGGCCTCGCTGACCCTGGCGATGGCCGCCGACCACGTCCGGCAGGGGCTGCGGGTCAACGCGGTGGTGCCCGGCACGGCGGACACCCCGTGGGTGGCCCGGCTGCTGGCCGCGGCCGAGGACCCGCAGGCGGCGGCCGCCGCGCTCCGCGGGCGGCAGCCGACCGGGCGGCTGGTCACCGCCACGGAGATCGCCCACGCGATCGCCTACCTGGCGAGCCCGCTGGCCTCGGCGACCACGGGCACGCTGCTGGCGGTCGACGGCGGCATGACCGGGATACGCCTGCCGAGCTGACGGCGAACGCCGGGTCGGCATGAGCTGACCCGGCGTCCGATGAAGCGGTGGTGCCTCAGACGTTGAAGCCGAGCGCCCGCAGCTGCTCCCGGCCGTCGTCGGTGATCTTGTCGGGGCCCCACGGCGGCAGCCACACCCAGTTGATCCGGAAGTCCTTGACCAGGCCGCCGCCCGGGCCGGTGGTCAGCGCCTGGCGGGTCTGGTCCTCGATGACGTCGGTCAGCGGGCAGGCCGCCGAGGTCAGCGTCATGTCCAGCGTCACGACGTTGTCGTCGTCGACGTGGGCGTCGTAGACCAGGCCGAGGTCGACCACGTTGATACCGAGCTCGGGGTCGACGACGTCCTTCATCGCCTCCTCGATGTCGGCGATGGTCGGCTTCGAGACGACCGTGCCGGCCGCGGCGGGTGCCGCCGCCGCGTCGGCCACGGCCGGAGCCGTCGCGTCGTCGGGTCCGGCAGTGTCGGCCGCGGTCGAGGCGATCTCTTCGATGGTCTTGTCGGTCATGCTGCTTCCTCCTGAGACTGGCCCGCCCGGTCCCGGCCCTCGCCGGCCGCGGACAGGCGGCGCTCGCTGCGCTCGGTCATGCCTGAGCCACCTTTGTCATGCCCTTCTGGCCCTCGCCGGAAGGGTCGCGGTGCGGTGGCGCTGGGTGCCGCTCGGTGCAGTCGGTCACGCCTGAGCCACCTTTGTCATGCCCTTCTGGCCCTCGCCGGAAAGGTCGCGGTGCGGTGGCGCTCGGTGCAGTCGGTCATGACCGGACCTGCGGGCTCACGCCCGCACCGGCGCGCGCCGCGGCGTCCTTGAACGCCATCCACGGCAGCAGCGCACACTTGACCCGGGCCGGGTAGCGCGCCACGCCGGCGAACGCCACCCCGTCGCCGAGCACTTCCTCGTCGGGCTCGATCTGGCCGCGGCTCTGCATGAGCGCGACGAACGCCTCCTGCACCGGGGCGGCCTCGCCCACGGTGCGGCCCTGGAGCAGTTCGTGCAGCACCGACGCCGACGCCTGGCTGATCGAACAGCCGATGCCGTCGTACGAGATGTCCGTGAGGGTGTCGCCGTCGACGGCCACCCGGAAGGTCACCTCGTCACCGCAGGTCGGGTTGACGTGGTGCGCCTCGCCGCCGAAGGGATCCCGGAGGCCCTTGCCGTGCGGGTGCTTGTAGTGGTCCAGGATGATGTCCTGGTACAGCTGGTCGATCATCAGGCGAACACCTTCCGCACCTGCTCCAGACCGCGCGCCAGGGCGTCGATCTCGTCGGTCGTCGTGTAGAGGTAGAACGAGGCCCGGGTCATCGCCGGCACCCCGAACCGCGCGCACACCGGGCGCGCGCAGTGGTGCCCCACGCGTACCTCAACACCGAGGTCGTCGAGAATCTGCCCGACGTCGTGCGGGTGCACACCTTCGACCTCGAACGAGACAGTGCCGCCGCGGCCTTCGCCGGTGGCCGGGCCGAAGATCCGGACTCCCGGCACGTCCGCGAGGGCCTTCAGCGCGTACGCGGTGATCTCCTGCTCGTGCCGGTGGATGTTCTCCATGCCCAGCGCCGTCAGGTAGTCCACCGCCGCGCCCAGGCCGATCGCCTCGGTGATCGGCGGGGTGCCGCCCTCAAAACGGGCCGGCGGCGGGGCGAACGTGGTGCCGGCCATCGTCACCGTCTCGATCGTCGACCCGCCGGCCAGGAACGGCGGCATGGCCTCGAGCAGCGCCATCCGGCCCCAGAGCACGCCGATGCCGGTCGGGCCGAGCATCTTGTGCCCGGTGAACGCGATGAAGTCGGCGCCCAGCTCGACCACGTCGAGCGGCAGGTGCGGCACCGACTGGGAGCAGTCGAGCAGCACCAGCGCGCCGACCTCGTGGGCCCGGGCGACGATCCGCGCCGGGTCGTTGATCGTGCCCAGGATGTTGGACATGTGCACGATCGAGACCAGCTTGGTGCGCTCGTTGACCAGCTCGTCGAGCGTCGACTCGTCGAGCCGGCCCTCGTCGGTGACCCCGAACCAGCGCAGGGTCGCCCCGGTGCGCTGGCAGAGCAGCTGCCACGGCACAAGGTTGGAGTGGTGCTCCATCTCGGAGACCACGATCTCGTCGCCGGGCCCCAGCCCGAGGAACTCGGCCGACGTGTACGCCACCAGGTTGATCGCCTCGGTCGAGTTCTTGGTGAACACGACCTCGTCGGGGCTGGGCGCGGAGATGAAGGCGGCGATCTTCGCGCGGGCCTCCTCGTACGCGGTGGTGGACTCGGTGCCGAGCGTGTGCACGGAGCGGGACACGTTGCCGTTGTACTGCTCCTGGTGCGCCCGCATGGCGTCGAGCACCTGCCGCGGCTTCTGCGAGGTGTTCGCGCTGTCGAGGTAGACGAGCGGGTGCCCGTTGACCTCCCGGCTCAGGATCGGGAAGTCGGCACGCACCCGCGCCACGTCGAACGTCATGATCGCCTCGATCCTCAGGCCCGCGCGCCGGCCACGTAACGCTCGTAGCCCTCGGCCTCGAGCTGCTCGGCGAGCTCCGGGCCGCCCTCCTGGACGATCTTGCCGGCGACGAAGACGTGCACGAAGTCCGGCTTGATGTACCGCAGGATGCGGGTGTAGTGGGTGATCAGCAGCAGGCCGGCCTCGCCGGACGCGCGGACCCGGTTGACGCCCTCGCTGACCACCCGCAGCGCGTCGATGTCGAGCCCGGAGTCGGTCTCGTCGAGGATCGCGATCTTCGGCTTGAGCAGCTCCAGCTGCATGATCTCGTGGCGCTTCTTCTCACCGCCGGAGAAGCCCTCGTTGACGTTGCGCTGGGCGAACGCCGGGTCCATCTGCAGCTTCTCCATGGCGCCGCGCAGCTCGCCGGCCCAGGTGCGCAGCTTCGGCGCCTGGCCGTCGATCGCGGTCTTGGCCGTACGCAGGAAGTTGGCCACCGACACGCCGGGGACCTCGACCGGATACTGCATGGCCAGGAACAGGCCGGCGCGGGCACGCTCGTCGACGGTCATCGCGAGGACGTCCTCGCCGTCGAGCGTCACCGAGCCGCCGGTGATCTGGTACTTCGGGTGCCCGGCGATGGAGTAGGCCAGGGTCGACTTGCCGGAGCCGTTCGGGCCCATGATGGCGTGCGTCTCGCCCGCCTTCACGGTCAGGTCGACGCCGGCCAAAATGGGTTTCAAGCTCGGCTCTCCGCTTGCACCTTGCGGCAGCTTGACCGACACCTGCAGGTCGTGGATCTCGAGGGTGCTCACGGCATGACTCCATTACTCGGCGTGGTGGAAACGTAGATGTCGCCGTCGCGGATCTCGACGGGGAAGGTCGCCACCGGCTCGGTGGCGGGCAGGCCGGTGGGTTCACCGGTGCGCAGGTCGAAGCGCGAGCCGTGCAGCCAGCACTCCAGCGTGCAGCCGTCGACCTCACCCTCGGAAAGGGCGACGGCGGCGTGGCTGCACTCGTCGCGGACGGCGTAGAACCGGTCGTCGTCGGCGTGCACGATCGCGACGTCGATGCCGTCGATCTCCGCGGTGGTCACGGAACCCTTGGCCAGCTCGGCGGCGGGACCCACCAGCTCGAAGCTCATGCTGTGCCTGCCTTTGTCATGCTCTCCTGGCCCTCGCAGACCTCGGTGCAGTCGATCATGACCCAGCCTTCGCCAGCCTCGCCTCGATGGCGTCGCCCAGGCGCTCGCGCAGCTCCTCGACCGGGATCTTGTTGATCAGCTCGGCGAAGAAGCCACGGACCACGAGCTTGCGCGCCTCGGCCTCCGGGATGCCCCGGGCCATCAGGTAGAACAGCTGCTCGTCGTCGAACCGCCCGGTCGCGCTGGCGTGCCCGGCGCTGACCACCTCACCGGTCTCGATCTCCAGGTTCGGCACCGAGTCGGCCCGGGCGCCGTCGCTGAGCAGCAGGTTCCGGTTGATCTCGTACGTCTCCGTGCCGGTGGCGGCCGCGCGGATGACCACGTCGCCGACCCACACGGTGTGCGCCGACCGGCCCTGCAGCGCGCCGCGGTAGCCGACGTAGCTGCGGCAGTCCGGCACGCTGTGGTCGACCAGCTGGCGGTGCTCGACGTGCTGGCCGGCGTCGGCGAAGTACAGGCCCCAGAGCTCGGCCTCGCCGCCCCGGCCCGCGTACTCCACGCTGGTGAACTGGCGCAGCAGGCTGCCGCCGAGGCTGACCTGTACGTGGCTGACCCGGGCGTCCCGGCCGACCCGGAACTTGACGTGCTGGGCCTGCACCGCGTCGGCGTCCCACTCGGTGAGCGTGACGAAGGTGAGCTGCGCGCCGTCGCCGAGGACCACCTCGACGTTGTCCGCGAGGGTGGCCGAACCGACCTGCTCCAGCACGATCGTGGCCTGCGCGAAGTTGCCGAGCCGCACATAGGTGCGGGCGGCGGCGGCGGCCGGCCCCTGCCCGACGACCCGGATGACCACCGGCTCCGACACGACCGTGTCGGCGGTGACGTCGACCAGGGTGACGCTCGCCGCCGACCCGTACGCCAGCGCGCTGACCCGGTCGAACGGCGTCAGCACCGCGTCGACCTTGCCCGCGTCGACCTG
The DNA here is from genome assembly GCF_044465625.1 of Actinoplanes sp. NPDC049599. Taxonomy (NCBI): domain Bacteria; kingdom Bacillati; phylum Actinomycetota; class Actinomycetes; order Micromonosporales; family Micromonosporaceae; genus Actinoplanes; species Actinoplanes sp. NPDC049599. The sequence goes on along the minus strand of NZ_JBITLX010000009.1, from coordinate 159,986 downwards.
CGTCACGGAGACGCCGGCCGGCAGGTCACCGGGCACGAAGCCCGGCGCCGCGCCGGTCAGCGCGGTCGCGGTGACGAGCTCCTTCAGCCGCTTGATCGGGGTGAAGCGCCACTCCTCCTCCAGGCCGTTGATGGCCGGGAAGTCGGCGACGTCGAAGGAACGCAGCACCTGCGACTTGGTGCTCGGCGGTGCCATGGCCTCGGTAGTCATCTCGTCCTTTGCGTCTGCGGTACGTCGGCTGGGGGCTTTATTTAGCCCACAGCCCCTTCCATCTGGAGCTCGATGAGGCGGTTGAGCTCAAGGGCGTACTCCATCGGGAGCTCCTTGGCGATCGGCTCGATGAAGCCGCGCACGATCATCGCCATGGCCTCGTCCTCGGTCAGGCCCCGGCTCATCAGGTAGAAGAGCTGGTCGTCGCTGATCTTGGAGACGGTGGCCTCGTGACCCATCGACACGTCGTCCTCGCGGATGTCCACGTACGGGTACGTGTCCGACCGGGAGATCGTGTCGACCAGCAGCGCGTCGCACTTGACCGTGCTGGCGCTGTGGTGCGAACCCTCCATGACCTGCACGAGGCCGCGGTACGACGTGCGGCCACCGCCGCGGGCGATCGACTTGCTGATGATCGTCGAGGAGGTGTGCGGCGCGGCGTGCACCATCTTGGCGCCGGCGTCCTGGTGCTGGCCCTCGCCGGCCATCGCGACGGAGAGCACCTCGCCCTTGGCGTGCGGGCCGGTCATGTAGACGGCCGGGTACTTCATCGTCACCTTGGAGCCGATGTTGCCGTCGACCCACTCCATGGTCGCGCCCTCTTCGCAGGTGGCGCGCTTGGTGACCAGGTTGTAGACGTTGTTCGACCAGTTCTGGATGGTCGTGTAACGGCAGCGGGCGTTCTTCTTGACGATGATCTCGACAACCGCGCTGTGCAGCGAGTCGGACGAGTAGATCGGGGCGGTGCAGCCCTCCACGTAGTGGATGTAGGCGCCCTCGTCGACGATGATCAGCGTCCGCTCGAACTGGCCCATGTTCTCGGTGTTGATCCGGAAGTAGGCCTGCAGCGGGATGTCGACGTGCACACCCTTCGGCACGTAGATGAAGGAGCCACCCGACCACACGGAGGTGTTCAGCGCGGCGAACTTGTTGTCGCCGACCGGGATGACCGTGCCGAAGTACTCCTTGAAGATGTCCTCGTGCTCGCGCAGCGCGGTGTCGGTGTCCAGGAACAGGACGCCCTGCTCCTCGAGGTCCTCACGGATCTTGTGGTAGACGACCTCGGACTCGTACTGGGCCGCGACACCGGAGACGAGGCGCTGCTTCTCGGCCTCGGGGATGCCCAGCTTGTCGTACGTGTTCTTGATGTCGGCCGGCAGGTCGTCCCAGGTGGCGGCCTGCTTCTCGGTCGAGCGCACGAAGTACTTGATGTTCTGGAAGTCGATGCCGGTGAGGTCGGCGCCCCAGTTCGGCATGGGCTTGCGGTCGAACAGGCGCAGGCCCTTGAGCCGCAGGTCGAGCATCCACTGCGGCTCGCTCTTGAGCGCCGAGATGTTGCGCACCACGGCCTCGGACAGGCCGCGCTGGGCGGTCGCCCCGGCGGTGTCGGCGTCGGCCCAGCCGTATTCGTACTTGCCCAGGGCGGCGAGGTGCTCTTCCTGGGTGGTGACGGGCTGGACGATCTGCTCGGTCATCTATCTGTCCTCACAGTGGTGGCGGTTGTCTCGGTTGCGTGGATAGCGCGCGGCGGGGTGGGGATGTGCGTGGTGCACACCCCGTCGCCGTGCGCGATGGTGGCCAGGCGCTGCACGTGGGTGCCGATGAGCCGCGAGATGACCGCGGTCTCGGCGTCGCACAGCTGGGGAAACTCGGCGGCGACGTGCGCCACCGGGCAGTGGTGCTGGCACAGCTGCCCGCCGGACGCGATCGTCGACGCGTTGGCAGCGTAACCCTCGGCCGTCAGCGCCTCGGCGAGCGCCTCCGCCCGGGCGATCGGCTCGTCGCCGGCCTCGAGCAACGCGGCCCGGCAACGCTCCTCCAGGGCGGCGACCTGGGCGGTGGCGAAGGCGGTGACCGCCTCGGGCCCGCCGTGGTCGGCGATCCAGCGCAGGGCGGCGGTGGCGATGCCGTCGTAGAAGTGCGGGAAGCCGTCGCGAGCAGCGGCGGTGAGCACAAACGCCTTGGCGGGCCGGCCCCGGCCGCGCGGACCCTGGGGCCGCGTCTCGCGCACCTCGACGAGCTGGTCGGCGAGCATGGCGTCGAGGTGCTTGCGGATGGCGGCGGAACTGAGCCCGAGCTGCGCACCGATCTCGGCGGCGGTGGCGGCGCCGCTCTCGAACAGAAGCTGGGCGACCCTGTCACGGGTGCGCGCGTCGGAAGGCGCGGCCACGACGGCCACTCCCTTGCTCCGCGCCAGCACTCCGTTTTTCACTACGCCAACGTAACGTAATTAAGGGAGTCCCGGCAAACCGGCGTCCCGGTGATCCAGAACACCGCGCCCACCGGCCACGCTCAATCAAGATCAAATTCAGGCGTACGATGCCCGGGGTGAGCAATCGCACCCTCCTGCGCCCCCTGGCCCTGGCCTCCCTGGTAGCCAACATCGCCCTGGTGGTCACGGGTGCGGCGGTCCGCCTGACCCAGTCCGGCCTCGGCTGCCCCACCTGGCCCCGGTGCACCGAGGACTCGTACGTCACCACGCCGGAGATGGGCGTCTACGGCGTCATCGAATTCGGCAACCGGGTGCTCGGCATCGTGCTCGGCCTGATCGCCGTGGCGACGTTCATCGCGGCCCTGCTCCACAAACCCCGCCGCCGCTCGCTGATCGTGCTCGCGCTGGTGGCCGGCCTGGGCATCCCCGGCCAGGGCGTGATCGGCGGCATCACGGTGCTGACCGACCTGAACCCGTGGGTGGTCGGCCTGCACTTCCTGCTGTCCATGGCACTGATCGCCGTGACGTACGCCCTGTGGAAGCGCACCGCGGAGGGCGACCGCCCCCGCCGCAGCCTGGTGCCGGCCCCCCTGCCGGCCCTGGCCCGCCTGACCACGGTCGTGAGCGCAGCCGTCATCGTGCTCGGCGTCATCGTGACCGGCAGCGGCCCGCACGCCGGCGACGCGGGCGCCAAACGCAACGGCCTGGACCCTGCCACAATCTCCCAGGCCCACGCGGACGCGGTGTTCCTGCTGATCGGCCTGTCGGTGGGTCTGTGGTTCGCCCTGCGCGCGGTGAAGGCGCCACGCCCGGCGGTCCGCGCGGCAGGGGTGCTGATCCTGGTCGAGCTGAGCCAGGGCCTGATCGGCTTCATCCAGTACTTCACCAACCTCCCGGTCCTGCTGGTAGCAGTCCACATGCTCGGCTCCTGCCTGGTCTGGCTGGCAACCCTGAGCGCCCTGTGGAGCCTCCGCGAACGCCCCCACGACCCGAGCCCCCCGCCGATCCCCCTCGAGTACCCCACCACGAACACCACCCCGGCCCCAGTCGCCTGACCCCGCCGCGCCCCGAGGCCCCACCGACTCCCGCCTCACACCTTCGGACACGCCAGGACTGGACAACCCCCGCGACGAGCAGCGCTCAGTAGACCTTGGTAACCAGTGGCCCCCCGGCGGGCCAATTTCTACCAAGGTCTACTTCCGCACCTGCCTGCCGAGGCGCAGTGCTCGACAGGTCGAATCCGGGTGGACGGCCACCATTGATCAGCCGAAGAAGACGGGCCGCGAGGCGAACAGGCCGCACGCAAGGCAGGGCGCGCGCGAGGCAGAGCGACGGCCGCCGGGGATTGCGGTCGCCATGAGCGCACGACGCGGTGCTCAGTCGCGGGTAGAGCGCCGGACAAAACACGCGACGCGAGACGCCGGAGCCGAAGCGATGCCGGGGCCGAAGCGGAGCCAAGCCCGACCCGAAGCGGAGCGGAGCCCGAGCCCGAAGCGGAGCGGAGCCCGAGCCCGAAGCGGAGCGGAGCCCGAGCCCGAGCCGAAGCAGAGCCCGAGCCGAAGCGAAGCGGAGCCCGAGCCCGAGCCGAAGCGGAGCCCGAGCCCGAGCCCGAGCGAAGCCTGGGCCGGAGCGGAGCTCGGCGTCAGCCAGAGCTGATCCAGGATACAAGCCCGGCATGAGGCGACGCGCGCATGAGGCGAGGCGGGGCGAGCCGGGGCGAGCCGGGATGAGGCGGGGCGAGCCGGGATGAGGCGGGGCG
>NZ_JBITLX010000009.1:134240-155707 GCF_044465625.1 Actinoplanes sp. NPDC049599 | reverse complement strand
CGAGGCGGGACGGAGCGAGGCGGGACGGAGCGAGGCGGGACGGAGCGAGGCGGGACGGAGCGAGGCGGGACGGAGCGAGGCGGGACGGAGCGAGGCGGGACGGAGCGAGGCGAGGCAGGGCGAGGCGAGGCAGGGCGAGGCGAGGCGAGGCAGGGCGAGGCGAGGCAGGGCGGGACGGAGCGGGGCGGGGTTGGGTGGAGGGAGGCAGGGGCGGCCGGGCGGCTCCGACGTCGCGACCTCGATGAACTTCGTCCTGCTCGACGGGGCAGGACGGCGGGCCCCCGGACACTCAGCCGGCAGTGGACCGACCGGCCCCTGATACAGGAGCGACCCGGGAGATCCCGGGTCGCTACGTGGATGAGGGTCTGTATGTGTCTGGGCGGGCCTGCTCAGCGCGCCATGCTGCGCCGGGCCATGGAGCGCCACAGGTCATTGCTCGGGCGCATCTGCTCCATGAGTTCGCGCTCCCATGCGTTTTCCACTTCGACGCCTGCCGTTTCGCACGCCTTGCGGGCGACGTCGGTGCCGTCGGCGGCGAACTGGTCGGTCCATTCGCCGTCCTCGCCGACCAGGACGATGCGGGCGCCCCGCTTGCCGACGTACTCGATGACCGCCTTCGCGCCGCCGTGGCCGACGGCGAACGACTTGATGTCGGCGGTCAGTGTCGTATCGGAACCTTCTGCCATGTCTCGCAGCCTAGGCAGACTTCGGCCCGTCGCAAGCACACCCGGTGCGATTTTGTGATGGCAATTACCTGCTGGTTTAGCCGATCAAGGCATTGTTTTGGACCGATATCGCCCGAATCGCACCCCAGGTCGGGTTCCTTCGCGAGAGCACGCAGGGTGACCTGCGCTACCTGAATAACGGGCATTCTGCGCGACGTGCGTGAATGTCATCACGCATTGCCACCCTAGATGAGGGCGTCGACTGCTACTGCGATGAACAGAATCGTCAGGTACGTGTACGACCAGTGGAACAGGCGCATCGGCTTCAGCGGCTGACCGCGCCGTGAGCGGAGCACCAGCTTCACCGCCTCCAGGCCGAAGACCGCGCCGGACACGATCGCCGTGACGCCGTAGATCGGGCCCAGGCCCAGCGGCCACGCCGCCAGCGACGAGGCCAGCATCAGCGCGGTGAAGAGCAGGATCTCGAAGTTGACCCGGCCGGCCGAGCGCACCACCGGCAGCATCGGGATGCCGGCGCGGGCGTAGTCGTCCTTGTACTTGATGGCCAAGGCGTAGAAATGCGGCATCTGCCAAAAGAAGACAACGGCAAAAAGCGCCCAACCCAGCGGGGCGATCGACCCCGTCACCGCAGCCCAGCCGATCAGCACCGGGGCCGCGCCGCAGATGCCGCCCCAGAAGGTGTTCGCCGGGGTGCGCCGCTTCAGCCACAGCGTGTAGACCACGTCGTAGTAGAAGATGGAGGCTGCGGTCATCGCCGTGGCGAGCCAGTTGGTGAACGCGCCCATCAGCACGACCGACACCACCGCCAGCACCAGGCCGAAGATCAGCGCCGAGCGCGGGGTCACCACGTGGGCCGGCAGCGGGCGGCGCTTGGTGCGCCGCATCAGCTGGTCGATGTCGCGGTCGATGTAGCAGTTCAGCGCGCTCGCCGCGCCCGCCGCCAGCGAGCCACCGACCAGCACCACCGCGACCAGCCAGAGGCTGGGCCAGCCCTCGGCTGCCAGCATCATCGCCGGGACCGTGGTGACCAGCAGCAGCTCGACGATCCGCGGCTTGGTCAGCGAGACGTACGCCTTGATCACGGCGCCGATGTCGCGCCGGCTCCGTCCGCGACCCGCCGGTTGCGGAACCGCCTCGAGAAGACCGGGCGACCGCCCCTGGTCGGGACGCTCGGTGATCATGCTCACGGACAGCCACCTTCCGGCATCGGCGAGGTTCAGAACAGGGCCGAGGCCGAAGGCGACCGGCCGGCACGCTGGATCAGACTACGCGCAGCCCGGGGCGCCCTTCGGTCGACCCGGTACGGGTGTACGGCGTCACAGCCCGCAAGGTTCACTGTCCGCTCTCAGCGTATGGGCCTGTGCCGTTCCCCGGGCGGGGGTTTACCGGGAATGGATAGGGTCAAGTCAAAAGGTATTCGCACACCATGCCCGAGGAGCACAACCGACGTGGCTGCCAAAGTCGATTTGAACTGGTCCGACCTCGACCGCCGGGCGGTCGACACCGTCCGGGTGCTCGCCATGGATGCCGTCGAGAAATCCGGCAACGGCCACCCCGGCACGGCAATGAGCCTGGCGCCGGCCGCATATCTGCTGTTCAACCGCGTGATGCGCCACGACCCGACGGACCCGCTCTGGGCCGGCCGCGACCGCTTCGTGCTCTCCTGTGGTCACTCCAGCCTCACCCTGTACATCCAGCTCTACCTCAACGGCTACGGCCTGGCGATCGACGACCTCGCCGCGCTGCGCCAGTGGGGCTCGCTGACCCCCGGTCACCCGGAGTACGGCCACACCCCCGGCGTCGAGGTCACCACCGGCCCGCTGGGCCAGGGCATCGGCAACGCGGTCGGCATGGCGATGGCCGCCCGCCGCGAGCGTGGACTGTTCGACCCGACCGCCGAGGGTGACTCTCTGTTCGACCACCGCGTGTACGCGCTGTGCTCCGACGGCGACATCGAGGAGGGCGTGAGCCACGAGTCGAGCGCCATCGCCGGCGTGCAGAAGCTCGGCAACCTCACGCTCATCTACGACGACAACGAGATCTCCATCGAGGACGACACCCGGATCGCCAAGAACGAGGACGTCGGCGCCCGGTATGCGGCCTACGGCTGGGACGTGCGGCACGTCGACTGGCGCAAGGGCGACCCGGACCAGGGCTCGGAGTACCACGAGGACGTCGAGGCGCTGTACGCGGCGATCCAGGCCGGCCACGAGGTCACCGACAAGCCGACGTTCATCGTGCTGCGCACCATCATCGGCTGGCCCGCGCCGAACAAGCAGAACACCGGCAAGATCCACGGCTCCGCGCTGGGCGCCGACGAGGTCCGGGCCACCAAGGAGGTCCTCGGCTTCGACCCGAACAAGACCTTCGACGTCGCCGACGAGGTGCTCGCGCACACCCGTTCGGTGGTCGAGCGGGGCCGCGCCGCGCACGCCGAGTGGACCACGGCGTTCGAGAGCTGGGCCGCGGCCAACGCCGAGGGCAAGGCGCTCTTCGACCGGCTGGCCACCCGCACGCTGCCCGAGGGCTGGCACGCGGCGCTGCCCGAGTTCCCCGCCGACGAGAAGGGCGTCGCCACCCGCGCCGCCTCCGGCAAGGTGCTCGACGCGCTCGCCCCGGTGCTGCCGGAGCTGTGGGGCGGCTCGGCCGACCTGGCCGAGAGCAACAACACCACGATGAAGGGCGAGCCCTCGTTCATCCCGAGCGAGTACGCGACCAAGGCCTTCCCGGGTCACGAGTACGGCCGCACGCTGCACTTCGGCATCCGCGAGCACGGCATGGGCTCGATCCTCAACGGCATCGTGGCGCACGGCGGCACCCGCCCGTACGGCGGCACGTTCCTGGTGTTCAGCGACTACATGCGGGGCGCCGTCCGGCTCTCCGCGCTGATGAAGCTGCCGGTCACGTACGTGTGGACGCACGACTCCATCGGCCTGGGCGAGGACGGCCCGACGCACCAGCCGATCGAGACGCTGACCGCCCTGCGCGCCATCGTCGGCCTCGACGTGGTCCGCCCGGCCGACGCCAACGAGACCGCCTGGGCCTGGCGCGGCGCGCTGGAGCACACCGACCGCCCGACCGCGCTCGCGCTCTCCCGGCAGAACCTGCCCACCATCGACCGCAGCAAGTACGCCTCGGCCGAGGGCACCCTCAAGGGTGGCTACATCGTCTCCGAGGCGTCCGGCGGCGAGCCGCAGGTCATTCTCATCGGCACCGGCTCCGAGCTGTCGATCTGCCTGACCGCGCAGGAGCGCCTCGAGGCCGCCGGCACCCCGACCCGGGTCGTGTCCATGCCGTGCCAGGAGTGGTTCTTCGAGCAGGACACCGCCTACCAGCAGCACGTGCTGCCGCGCGGGGTCAAGGCGCGGGTCACCGTCGAGGCGGGCATCCGGATGAGCTGGGACCGGCTGCTGGGTGAGGCCGGCGAGGCCGTCAGCATCGAGCACTACGGCGCCAGCGCCCCCGCCAAGGTGCTGTTCGAACAGTTCGGTTTCACCGCGGACAACGTGGTGGCCAAGGCCAACGCCGCCCTCGCCAAGGTCGGCGACATCACCGGTCACACGACCGGAAATTGAGGAGTAGCGATGACCGACAGGCTGGCTGAGCTTTCCGCCGCAGGTGTGGCGGTATGGCTCGACGATCTCTCGCGTGTCCGCCTGCACAGCGGTTCGCTGGACAAGATGCGCCGTGAGCAGCACGTGGTCGGCGTGACCACGAACCCCACCATCTTCGCCAAGGCGCTCGCCGACGCGGACGCGTACGACGCGCAGCTCAAGGACCTGGCCGCGCAGGAGGTCACCGTCGAGGAGGCCGTGCGGCTGCTGACCTCGTACGACGTGCGCTGGGCGTGCGACGTGATGAAGCCGGCGTACGACGCGTCGGGCGGGGTGGACGGCCGGGTGTCCATCGAGGTGGACCCGCGCAGCGCGCACCTGACCGAGAAGACCGCGTCCGAGGCCAAGACGCTGTGGTGGCTGGTGGACCGGCCGAACCTGTTCATCAAGATCCCGGCGACCCAGGCGGGCCTGCCGGCGATCACCTCGACGCTGGCCGAGGGCATCAGCGTGAACGTGACGCTGATCTTCTCGCTGGAGCGCTACCGGGCCGTCATGGACGCGTTCCTGGCGGGCCTGGAGCAGGCCAAGGCCAACGGCCACGACCTGACGAACATCGGCTCGGTCGCCTCGTTCTTCGTGTCCCGGGTGGACACCGAGATCGACAAGCGGCTCGACAAGATCGGCAGTGACGAGGCCAAGGCGCTGCGGGGCAAGGCCGCCGTCGCCAACGCGCAGCTCGCGTACCAGGCGTACGCCGAGGTCTTCAGCTCCGACCGGTGGCAGGCCCTGGCCGACGCGGGCGCCAAGCCGCAGCGGCCGCTGTGGGCCTCGACCGGCACCAAGAACCCGGACTACAAGGACACCGTCTACGTCGAGGAGCTGATCGCTCCCGGCACGGTGAACACCATGCCGGAGTCGGTCATCAAGGCCTTCGAGGACCACGGCGAGACCCGGGGTGACACGGTCACCGGCTCGTACGCCGCCGCGCAGAAGGTGATGGACGACGTCGCCGCGATCGGTGTCGACCTGACCGACGTGTTCAAGGTGCTCGAGGACGAGGGCGTGGAGAAGTTCGAGGCCAGCTGGGGCGAGCTGCTCGACGACGTGAAGAAGTCGCTCAAGGCCGCCGCGAAGGGCTCGGACAGCCCGAGCGACGCCGCCAAGTCGTAATGACCGACGACCTGCTCGCGGGTGTGGAGGCCGCCGCGGGGTTCGCCGTACACGGCGGCCCGGCGACTGCCTCCCGCCGCGAGCTGGTCGCCCGGGGCGTGCCCGGTCTGCTGGCCGGCAAGGACCCCACCCTGTGGGGCCCCGCGGCCGAGGACCGGGCCCGGGCCCGGCTGAACTTTCTGGACGCGTACCGGTGCGGCAGCGAGCTGCTCCCGCTGATCGCCGAGCTGCACGAGGAGCTCGGCGATCTCGACAATGTGGTGCTGGCCGGTCCCGGCCGCGCCGCCGCGGCCGTGGCCCGCACGCTGGGCCGGCCGCTGACCGTGCTGGACGAGCCGGACCCGCACCCGGTCCGCGCGCTGCTCGACGACCCCGGCCGGCTGCGCCGCACCGTCGTGCTGCTGGCCGACGACCACCTCGGCAGCATCTTCTGGCAGGCCTACCGCGACCTGGGCCTGACCGCCGCGGAGGCCGGGCGGCACTTCGTGGTGCTCGGTGAGCCGCTGCCCGAGCTGGAGGCCGCGGGTGCGGTCACCGTCCCCACCGGAACCGGCGCGTTGAGCGCCGCCACGCTGCTGCCGGCCGCGTTCGCCGGGGTGGACATCGCCGAGCTGATCGACGAGGCCGAGCTGTTCGCCCCCTCGCTGGCCGGCGACCAGGACAATCCCGCCCTGGCGCTGGGCGTCGCACTCGCCGCGGCCGACCGCGTCACGCTGGTCCCCGACGGCTCCGGCCTGGAGGTGGGCGAGTGGGTGGCCGACCTGATCACCAGCGGGCTGGGCCTGCCGGTGGTGGTGGCCGAGAGCCCCCGCGACCCGGAACCGGCCGGCGGCGACACCCTGACGATCACCTTCGGCGGCAGCATGTCACCGCTGGGAGTGACCAGCGGCGGGCTGTCCGTGCACGGACCGCTGGGCGCGCACTTCCTCGCCTGGCCGTACGCGGTGGCGCTGGCCGCGCACGTCCGCGGCGTCGACCCGTTCCGCGAGTTCCCGGCCGCGACGGCCGACCCGGCGCCGGTCCCACCGTCCTTCGTCGAGGGCGCGGTGGAGATCTTCACCACCGGCGTCGCCACCGACCTCACCGCGGCGCTGCGCGAGCTGCTCGCCTCGGTGGACGACCAGCTCCACATCCAGGCCTTCCTGGACCCCGGCGAGCACCCGGAACTGGCCCGGCTGCGACCGCTGCTGGCCGCCGCGGGCCGGCGCCCGGCCGGCTTCGGCTGGGGCCGGTACCACCCGGCCGGGCCCCGGCACGGCGCGTTTCTGCAGATCACCGGCGCGGTCACCGGGGACGTGCCGGGGCCGGGGCCGGACCAGACGCTCGGCGGTCTCCAGGCGGCCCGGGCCGCCGGGGACCGGCAGGCCCTGGCGCGCGGCGGCTGTCCGCTGCTGCGCGTGCATCTGACCGACCGCACCGAGGGTGTACGCCAACTGCTCAACGCCGCCGACATCTTGCGGCACTGACGCTTGGCCGTAACCCTGCGGGACCTTAAAAAGCTGGCAGGATGGGACACGTGGGTAATCCGCTGCGCACCGCACAGGACCGACGGCTCCCCAGGATCCCGGAGCCCTGCGCTCTGGTGATCTTCGGAGTCACCGGCGACCTGTCCCGAAAGAAGCTCATCCCGGCGGTCTACGACCTCGCCAACCGGGGCCTGCTGCCGCCCGGCTTCGTGGTCCTGGGCTTCGCCCGCCGCGACTGGGGCGACGGCGACTTCGAGTCGCTGGCGTACGAGGCCGCCAAGAAAGGTGCCCGCACCCCGTGGCGCGAGGACGTCTGGACCAGGCTGGCCAGCCAGTTCCAGTTCGTGCCCGGCTCGTTCGACGACGACGCCGCCTTCGACCACCTGGCGACCACGCTGGACGAGTTGCGCGAGCGCAACGGCATCGCCGGCAACGCCGCCTTCTACTTCTCCATCCCGCCGGCCGCGTTCCCGCTGGTGCTCAACCAGCTGGCCCGCACCGGGATGGCCGACAACGCCAAGTCCGGCGGCTGGCGCCGGGTGGTGGTCGAGAAGCCGTTCGGCAACGACCTGAAGACCGCGATGGCGCTGAACAAGCTGGTCGACGAGGTGTTCACCCCGGCCGACGTGTTCCGCATCGATCACTACCTCGGCAAGGAGACGGTCCAGAACATCCTGGCCCTGCGCTTCGCCAACAACCTGTTCGAGCCGGTGTGGAATTCCAAGTACGTCGACTCGGTGCAGATCACCATGGCCGAGGACGTCGGCATCGGCACCCGGGCGGCGTTCTACGACGCCTCCGGCGCGGCCCGCGACGTGCTGCAGAACCATCTGCTGCAGCTGCTCGCGCTGGTCGGCATGGAAGAGCCGACAAGCTTCGACCCCAATGACGTACGCGCGGAGAAGCTGAAGGTCCTCAAGGCCATCAGCCTGCCCGCCGACATCGCCAAGGGCTCGGTCCGCGGGCAGTACCTGCCGGGCTGGGTCGCCGGTGAACGCGCGGTCGGCTACCTCGAGGAAGCCAACATCCCGCCGGACTCCAAGACGGAGACCTACGTCGCGGTGCGGCTCGGCATCCAGAACAGGCGCTGGGCCGAGGTGCCGTTCTTCGTCCGGGTGGGCAAGCGGATGCCGCGCCGGGTCACCGAGATCGCGATCATGTTCAAGAAGGCCCCGCACCTGCCGTTCGACCCGGCCGATGTGGAGATGCTCGGCAACAACCAGCTGGTCATCCGGGTGCAGCCGGACGAGGGCGTGGTGCTCAAGTTCGGTTCCAAAGTGCCCGGCACCACGATGGAGGTCCGCGACATCGCGATGGACTTCCAGTACGGCGAGGCGTTCACCGAGTCCAGCCCGGAGGCGTACGAGCGGCTCGTGCTCGACGTGCTGGTCGGCGACCGGACGCTGTTCCCGGACGCGGCCGAGATCGAGCAGAGCTGGAAGGTCATCGACCCGCTGGAGGCGGCCTGGGCCGGCACCAAGCCGGAGCCGTACCGCTCCGGCGAGTGGGGCCCGCGGGCCTCGGACGAGATGCTGGCCCGCGAGGGCCGCGCGTGGAGGCGAGCATGATCGGCCTGTGGGACACGACCGGCAACGAGGTCGTCAAGGCGCTGGCCGCCGAGCGCCGCAGCGCGGGCGGGGTGGCCAGCGGGCTGGCGCTGACGCTGGTCGCGGTCGTGGAGGAGAAGAAGGTCCGCGAGGCCGAGGCCGCCGCGACCATCGCCGCCTCCGCGCACCCCTGCCGGCTGCTCATCGTGGTCCGCTCGGACCTCGAGGGCCGCAGCCGGCTGGACGCGGAGATCGTGGTCGGCGGCCGGCTGGGCCCGGCCGAGGCCGTCGTGATGCGCATGTACGGCCGGCTGGCCCTGCACGCCGAGTCGGTCGTCATGCCGCTGCTGGCCCCGGACGTGCCCGTGGTGACCTGGTGGCACAGCGAGCCGCCGGACATCATCGCCAACGACTTCCTGGGTGTGGTCGCCGACCGCCGGATCACCGACAGCAAGCTGGCGCCGGACCCGGTGGCCGCGCTGCGCCAGCGGGCCAAGGACTACGCGCCCGGCGACACCGACCTGACCTGGACCCGGATCACGCTCTGGCGCACCCTGGTGGCCGGCGCGTTCGACACCACCGACGAGCGGGTCACCGGCGCGACGATCGAGGCGCCGATGAACGACCCGACCGCCGCCCTGATGAAGGGCTGGCTGAAGTCGCGCCTGGGCATCGAGCCGGTCTGGGAGCACACCGACCGCTCGCCGCGGATGCGCTCGGTGGAGCTGCAGTGCGCAAACGGCGACTGCGTCCGGGTCACCCGCGAGGAGGGCACGGCGCTGTTCAGCCGGACCGGCCAGGAGGACCGTTACATGCCGCTGCCGAAGCGGACCGTCGGTGACGAGCTGGCCGAGGAGCTGCGCCGGCTCGACGCCGACCAGATCTACGGCGAGGCGCTGGGCGCGCTGGCCGGGGTGGCCGGGCTGGACAGCCGGCCGGCGATGCGCGTGCACGTCTGGAAGGACCCGATGCTGGCCGCCCGCGAGGGGGACGCGGCCGGCGCCTTCGCGGGCCCGGGCGGCTCCGCCGCCTGACCGTTCTAAGATCACAGGGGCCGTCCGCCGACTCGGCGGGCGGCCCCGTTCCTTCCTGGGGGCTTCATGAGCGAGACCGTGGTAGTGGTGGTTCCTGACGCCGACATCCTGGCGTCGGCGGTGGCCGCACGGCTGGTCGTCAAGATCATCGATGCGCAGGCCGAGCGCGGGTGGGCCGGTGTCGTGCTGACCGGCGGCCGGGTCGCGGCCAAGGTGCTGCGCTCGGTCAAGGAGCTGCCCGCCGCGGACGCGGTCGACTGGTCCCGGGTCGACCTGTGGTGGGGCGACGAGCGCTTCCTGCCCGCCGGCCACCCGGACCGCAACGAGACCCAGGCCCGCGAGGCACTGCTGGACGCGCTGCCGCTGGACCCGGCCCGGGTGCACGCGATGCCCGCCTCGGACGGCCCGGACGGCGACGACGCCGCCGCGGCCGCCGCCCGCTACGCCCGGGAACTCGCCGCGGCGGCGAAGCCGGGCAGCTCGGAGCTGCCGCACTTCGACGTGCTGATGCTCGGCGTCGGCGAGGACGGGCACGTGGCGTCGATCTTCCCGGAGCACCCGGTCGGCTACGAGACCGGCACGACCGCGGCGGTGCACAACAGCCCGAAGCCGCCGCCGACCCGGGTCACGCTGACCATGCCGACGATCCAGACGGCCGAGGAGGTCTGGCTGATCGCGGCGGGCAAGGACAAGGCGGCCCCGGTCGGCATGGCGATCGAGGGAGCCGGGCCCAAGCAGGTGCCGGCGGCGGGCGCGGTCGGCACGGACCGGACGCTGTGGCTGCTGGACCGGGCGGCGGCGGCGAACGTCCCGCCGAAGGCACGCAGCCTGCGCTGACCAGCCGACCCCGGCGCGCCACCGGAACGACCCCGCGCCGGCCGGACCCGGTCGGCGGGACCCGGTCGGTCAAGGCGCGCCGCCGGGACCCGGTCGGTCAGGGCGCGCAGCCGGGACCCGGGCGGTCAAGGCGCGCAGCCGGGACCCGGGCGGTCAAGGCGCGCAGCCGGGACCCGGGCGGCCAGGGCGCGCAGCCGGGACCCGGGCGGTCAAGGCGCGCAGCCGGGACCCGGGCGGTCAGGGCGTGCCGGCGGGGCCTGTCGGCGTGACCTGCCCGGGCTCGGCGGTCGCCGCGCCGGCTTCCGGGGTGGCCGGGATGGGCGCGGTCGTGGCCGGGGCGCGCCGGCTGGTGGTCGCGGGCGGTCGGGTAGTCGCCGCGCCGGGCCGTTCGGTGGTCGCGGCCGGTGGCGGCGCGGAGCGGCTCGGTGACCTCGGGACCGGGTCCGGTGACGTCGGGGCTGGGCTCGGTTCGGCGGTGGGTGCCGGGGAGCTCGTCGGCTCCGGGGCGGGCACGGTGGCCGCCGGCGCGTCCGGCACCCGGGGGCGCGAGACGTCGGCGGGCAGCCGTACCAGGAGAATCGCCGCCACCGCCACGGCCGCGACCACGAGCAGCGAGCGCCACCAGGGCAACCAGGGCCGGCGGACCGGCGCCGCGGTCGGCGGCGCGGCGGGCCGCAGCCGGTCGGGGGTGACCTGACCGGCCCGGGACGACAGCGCGCGGCGCACCCGGTCCTCCAGTTCTGTGCTCATCGGCGCTCCCCCAGCAGGCCGCGCAGGACACCCAGCGCCCGGCTCGCGGTCGACTTCACCGTGCCGCGGGACACCCGCAGCACCTCGGCGATCTCCTGCTCGGACAGCTCCGACCAGTACCGCAGCACCACCACCTGGCGCTGCCGCACGGTCAGCGCGGCCAGCGCGGCCAGCACCTCCCGGTCGCCCTGGCCCAGCAGCACCTCGTCCTCGGCGGCCGGCGCCGGCCCCGGCCGCGGCGGGACGTAGGCCCGGGCGGTGCGCCGGCGGCGCAGCGCCGAGCGCGCCGCGTTCATCACCCCGGTCGTCAGGTACGCGTGCGGGTCGGCGACGGTACGCAGGTCGGCACCGTGCCGCCGGTACAGGGCGGCGAACACGTCCTGCACGATGTCCTCGGCGGTCGGCAGGTCGTCGACCATGAGCACCGCCAGCCGGACCAGGCTCAGCCGGCGCGCGTGATAGAGCTCGTTGATCGCCGGTGGCCCGTTCGCGCCGGCGGGGCGCACCGCGGCGGAGCGGCCGGACAGCACGGATCGCAGCCAGCGCGGAAGCGCGGGAAGTGCTGCGACGAAGGTCATGGCCGTCCCGGGGTCAGCGGCGGGTCTTGGTGGGCGACGGTACCGGGCGGGGTCCATCGGGGGCCGGGGTCGCCGTGGGGCTCTTGGTCGGCGCCGGGAGGCTCCTGCTCGGCGCCGGGACCGGGGCGGCGGTGCGGGTGGGCTTCGCCGGGGACGGCTCGGCGGTCACTGTCACGGCCGGGGAGGGCGCGGCGGTCGGGTCGGCCGGGGACGGCGGCGCTGTGGCGGTCACCGCCGGGGACGGCTCGGCGGTCGGTGTCGCCGCTGCCGGGGACGTCGCGGCGGGGGTCGGGCGGGGTGCGGGTGCGTCGTCCGCGAACGCCCTCGTGGTGGTCACCACGCCCAGGACGGCGACGGCGGTCGCGGCGGCGGCGAGCGAGGCGGAACGGGCGGTCAGACGCATCACGGAACTCCTGTGCGGTCGGGGGTGAGCCTTCGCAGGAGTAGACGCGCGGCGCCGCGGAAGGTTGACGGCGTGACGGTGACGCGCGCCACAGTTCGCCGTTACCTAGAATCGCGGCTGTGCAGCCCATGATCCGTGCGTACCGCCCCGCCGACCTCGACGCCGTCTACGACATCTGCGTGCGTACCGCCGACGCCGGGGGTGATGCCCGGGGCCTGTACTCGTCCGACAAGCTGATGGGCGACATCTTCGCTGTGCCGTACGTGACGCTGGAGCCGGAGCACGCCCACGTCCTCGACGACGGCACCGGCGCGGCCGTCGGCTACGTGCTCGGCACGGCGGACACGTCCCGTTTCGCGCGGCGTTACCGGGACGAGTGGCTGCCGGCGACCGCCGGGCGCTACCCGCACCCGGCCGAGCCGCCGGTGACCGGCGAGGACTTCATGCTCTGGCTGCACGAGCACCCCGAGCGCATGGTGGTGCCCGAGCTGGCGGACTTCCCCGCGCACCTGCACATCGACCTGCTGCCGGAATGGCAGGGCAAGGGCTGGGGGCGCGGGCTGATCGGCGCGTTCCTGGCCGGGCTGCGGGCGGCCGGGGTGCCCCGGGTGCACCTGGGCATGGCGGTGGCGAACGTCAGCGCCCGATCCTTCTACGACCGGCTGGGCTTCACGGAGATCCCGGTGCCCGACGCCACCGGCGTCATCTACCTGGGCCGATCGACGGCCGCCTGACCAGACCCACCGACCGTCACACAGCAGGACCGGACGGCCCGGCGGCCGAGCCGGGCCTGGCGGACCTGCCCGGGCCGAGACACCCGTCGGGCCGAGCCAGGCCAGCAGTCGAGTCGGGCCAGCCGTCGGGCCGAGACAACCGTCGGGCCGAGCCAGGCCTGCAGTCGGGCCGAGGCAACCATCGGGCCGAGCCACGCCTGCAGTCGGGCCAGGCCTGCAGTCGGGCCAGGCCTGCAGTCGGGCCAGGCCGTCCCGCAGCCGGAGGCGGCCGAAAGGCCGCCGACCGGCCGGGAGCTACTCGCTGCGGCCGCGCCGCTGCCGGACCTTCGCCAGGGCCTCGGCCAGGATCGCCGCCCCGTCCTCGTCGGACCGCCGCTCCTTCACATAGGCCAGGTGCGACTTGTAAGGCTCGCTCCGCATCCGGCCGGGCGGCTTCTCCCGGTCCAAACCGCCGGGCTGACCGCAGCGGGTGCAGTCCCAGGTCTCCGGGGGCACCACATCGGCCGCGAAACGGACCTCCACCGGGTGCCCCGCGGCACACCAGTAGGTCACCTCCCGCCGCGGTGCGGGCTCGCTGCGCTCGTCAGGGCGCATCGGGCTGGAGCCGACACGGCTGCCGCGGATCGCACTGCCACTGGACACGGAAGTCACTCCTGTCTCGAGGGCGTTTCATCGCCGGGGAAAGCGGCGGTATAAAAGCGGTGGAAAAAACAACCGCGCGGCCCGGACGGACCGGACCGCGCGGCAGAGTCTACGACTCGTGGTGCGCCTGGAGGAAGACCTGCTGACGAACGCCTGGAAAGCGTACGTTAACTGTGTGTTTCAGGCCGCCTGTGTGATCTTCAGCCAGAGGCCCAGGCCCACGATGCAGGCGAACCAGATGACGC
The DNA here is from genome assembly GCF_044465625.1 of Actinoplanes sp. NPDC049599. Taxonomy (NCBI): domain Bacteria; kingdom Bacillati; phylum Actinomycetota; class Actinomycetes; order Micromonosporales; family Micromonosporaceae; genus Actinoplanes; species Actinoplanes sp. NPDC049599. The sequence goes on along the minus strand of NZ_JBITLX010000009.1, from coordinate 142,058 downwards.
CCACGAGCACCGTGTAGCGGTCCAGGTTCTTTTCCGCCACCGATGAGCCGGCCAGGCTGGAGGTGACGCCGCCGCCGAACATGCTGGACATGCCACCGCCCTTGCCGCGGTGCAGCAGGACGAGCAGGGTCAGCAGGATGCTGGAGATGATCAGCAACACGATCAACGTGTACGCGAACGCGATCGGCATGGTCGGGTCATTCCTCTCGAAGGGCACAGCAGCGCCACCACAATAGCGGGTGCCCGGCCACCGCTCGACGGCGGCCGGGCATTCAACTCAGCGCTGCACGTGCTCGCGGAACCGGACGATCGACGCGAACTCCTCGGCGTCCAGGCTCGCGCCGCCGATGAGCGCGCCGTCCACGTCGGGCTGCGCCATGATGGCGGCGATGTTGGCCGCTTTCACCGAGCCGCCGTACTGGATGCGCACCGCGTCCGCCGTCTCCGCGCCGTACTTCTCGGCGAGCCGCACCCGGATGGCGCCGCACACCTCCTGCGCGTCGTCGGGGGTCGCGGTCTTGCCGGTGCCGATCGCCCACACCGGCTCGTACGCGATCACGATGTTCTTGACCTGCTCGGCCTTGAGCCCGTCGAGCGCGCCGTCGAGCTGCGTCGAACAGTGCGCGACGTGCTCGCCGGCCTCGCGGATCTCCAGGCCCTCGCCCACGCACAGGATCGGCGTCAGGTCGTTCGCCAGGGCCGCCTTCACCTTGGCGTTGACCAGCGCGTCGCCCTCGTGGTGGTACTCGCGGCGCTCGGAGTGCCCGATCACCACGTAGGTGCAGCCCAGCTTGGCCAGCATCGCGCCGGAGATGTCCCCGGTGTACGCGCCGCCCTTGTGCGGGGACAGGTCCTGCGCGCCGTACCGGATCGGCACCTTGTCGCCGTCGATCGCCGTCTGCACGCTGCGCAGGTCGGTGAACGGCGGCAGCACGACCGCCTCGACCTCGGTGAGCTGCTGCTCGGTGAGGCTCGCGGCGAGCTTCTGCACCAGGAGGATGGCCTCGAAGTGGTTGAGGTTCATCTTCCAGTTGCCGGCCATGATCGGCCGGCGGGTCACGTCAGCCATCAGGACTCCAGTGCCGAGACGCCGGGCAGGGTCTTGCCCTCGAGGTACTCCAGCGACGCGCCGCCGCCGGTGGAGATGTGCCCGAAGCCGGACTCGTCGATGCCGAGCGTGCGCACGGCCGCGGCCGAGTCACCGCCGCCGACCACCGAGAATCCGTCGATCTTGGTGATGGCCTCGGCGACGCCCCGGGTGCCGGCCGCGAACGGCGCCAGCTCGAAGACGCCCATCGGGCCGTTCCAGAACACCGTCTTCGCCGAGCCGATCGTCTCCGCGAAGAGCGCCACCGACTTCGGGCCGATGTCGAGACCCAGCCGGTCGGCCGGGATCGCGTCCGCGGCGACGGTGGAGTGCTCGGCGTCGGCGGAGAACTCGGTCGCCGCCACAACGTCCACCGGCAGCACGATCCGACCCTGCGCCTGCTCCAGCAGATCGGCACAAGTGGAGATCATCTCGGCCTCGAGCAGCGACTTACCGACCTCGTGGCCCTGGGCCTTGAGGAAGGTGAAGCACATGCCGCCGCCGACCAGCAGCTTGTCGACCTTCGGCAGCAGCGCCTGGATGACGGCGAGCTTGTCGGAGACCTTCGAGCCGCCGAGCACCACCACGTACGGCTGCTCCGGGGTCTCGGTCACCTTGCGCAGGACCTCGACCTCCTTGAGGACCAGGCCGCCCGCGTAGTGCGGCAGCCGCGCCGCGACGTCGTAGACCGAGGCGTGCTTGCGGTGCACCGCGCCGAACGCGTCGTCGACGTAGAACTCCGCCAGCCCGGCCAGCTCGTCGGCGAACGCGCCGCGCACGGCGTCGTCCTTGCTGGTCTCGCCGGCGTTGAAGCGCAGGTTCTCCAGCAGCAGCACCTGGCCGTCGGTCAGCGCGTCGGCGGCCGCCTTGGCGGAGTCGCCGACGGTGTCCTCGGCGAAGACCACCGGGGTGCCGAGCAGCTCGCCGAGCCGCGCCGAGACCGGCGCGAGGGTGAACTTGGGGTCCGGCGCGCCCTTGGGACGGCCGAGGTGCGAGCACAGGATCACGCGGGCGCCCGCGTCACGCAGGGCGATCAGGGTCGGCAGCACCGCGCGGATGCGGCCGTCGTCACTGATCCTGCCCGCTTCGTTTTTGTCGAACGGGACGTTCAGGTCGGCGCGCACGAGCACGCGCCGACCCGTAACACCCTCGCCGAGCAGGTCGTCGAGAGTCTTCAACGGACTCAGCCGACCAGCTTGACCAGGTCGACCAGGCGGTTCGAGTAGCCCCACTCGTTGTCGTACCAGCCGACGACCTTGACCTGGTTGCCGATCACCTTGGTGAGGCCGGCGTCGAAGATGCACGAGGCCGGGTCGGTGACGATGTCCGAGGACACGATCGGGTCCTCGGTGTAGACCAGGATGCCCTTGAGCGGGCCGTCCGCGGCCGCCTTGATCGCCGCGTTGACCTCGTCGACCGAGGTCTCCCGGCCGGCGGTGAAGGTCAGGTCGGTGGCCGAGCCGGTGGGGATCGGCACCCGCAGCGCGAAGCCGTCGAGCTTGCCCTTGAGCTCCGGCAGCACCAGGCTGACGGCCTTGGCGGCGCCGGTCGAGGTCGGCACGATGTTGAGCGCGGCGGCGCGGGCCCGGCGCAGGTCCTTGTGCGGGCCGTCCTGCAGGTTCTGGTCCTGCGTGTACGCGTGGATCGTGGTCATCAGACCCTTTTCGATCCCGATCGAGTCGTTGAGCACCTTCGCCATCGGCGCGAGGCAGTTGGTGGTGCACGAGGCGTTGGAGATGACGGTGTGCTTCGCGGCGTCGTACAGGTTGTCGTTGACGCCCATCACGATCGTGATGTCCTCGTTCTTGGCCGGCGCCGAGATGATGACCTTCTTGGCGCCGTTGTCGACGTGCGCCTTGGCCTTGGTGGCGTCGGTGAAGAAGCCGGTCGACTCGATGACGACGTCGGCGCCCAGGTCACCCCAGTGCAGGTTCGCGGGGTCGCGCTCGGCGAACGCCTTGAAGGTCTTGCCGGCGACGGTGATCTCGTCGGCGGTGGCCTTCACCTCGTGCGGCAGCCGGCCCAGGATGCTGTCGTACTTGAGCAGGTGGGCGAGCGTCGCGTTGTCGGTCAGGTCGTTGACCCCGACGATCTCGATGTCCGCGCCGGAGGCGGCCACCGCCCGGAAGAAGTTGCGGCCAATGCGGCCGAAGCCATTGATGCCAACCCGGATGGTCACAGGTGGATCTCCTCGTTTCGGTCCGCCGGAATCTGCGACCGGCGGAGGTCTGCGTGCCGACCTGATCGAGGGCCGGCTGTTGCGTCAGCTGGCCACCGCGCCTCGGGATCGAGTCCGCCGCGGCCAGGTCGGAGCTGGCGTTGCCGGCGGCGCCCGGCGCGGGCGGCCATGCTTGCCGGCACCGTCGCCGTCATGCTCACCCTATCCGAGCAGGACTCCGGCCCTCGACGCGGGGCGCGACCTGATCGTTACTTCAGGGGCCGTTTCTTTATCGGTACGCGCACCCCATCGACAACCGCAAACCCCCAGCCCCGCCACCAGGGCGCCGGCCGGCTGCCCGGCCGGGGCCGTGACCTGCCGCCGGGCTGAACCGGTCGGCCGGTACCGGTTCCGGGACAGCGCCGCGCCCGGGCGGCTGCTACAACGAACAGGTCGTGAACAGTACGAGCGGCCGCTGTGTCCGGCAGCACTCGCGCCCACCGACGAAGTGGCCGTTCATGACGAACGGGGAACGCCATGAAAACCGGAACGCCCAGCATCCTGCGGCTCGTGGCCGTCGGCGCCGCCCTGGCCACCGTGCCGCTCGCGGCGCCCGCCGAGGCCGCCGCCGCGCCACCACCGGCCTGCGCGACGCTGACGAAGAACGCCACCGCGACAGTCCTGACGGTCCGCAACACCTGCGCGACGTCCGTCCGGCTCCGACTGATCATCTCACCCACCGTGACCACCGGCTGCGCCCTGTACGCCCCCGGCACGGTCCGAGTGATCACCGTGCCGACCGGCGCACCGTCAGCCCGCCTGGAAGCCTGCTGACCGCCGCGCGCAGCCGTTCCGGCTCGCCTCCCGCGCCCGGGCGGCGAGCCGGCGGTGTCAGCAGGCCATCATCTCCGGGGTGACGGCCGCCTCGGTGTCCGGGATGCCCAGGTCGCGGGCACGCTTGTCGGCGAGGGCGAGCAGACGCCTTATACGGCCGGCGATCGCATCCTTGGTCAGCGGCGGATCGGCCAGCGCGCCCAGCTCCTCCAGCGAGGCCTGCCGGTGCTCCAGCCGCAGCCGGCCCGCGGAGGTGAGGTGGTTCGGCGCCTCGTCGGCGAGGATCTCCAGCGCCCGGGTCACCCGCGCGGCGGCTGCCACGGCCGCCCGGGCGGAGCGCCGCAGGTTGGCGTCGTCGAAGTTGGCCAGCCGGTTCGCGGTCGCCCGCACCTCACGGCGTACCCGTCGCTCCTCCCAGGCCAGCACGCTGGAGTGCGCCCCGATCCGGGTGAGCAGCGCGGCGATCGCGTCCCCGTCCTTGATCACCACGCGGTCGACGCCGCGCACCTCCCGCTCCTTGGCGGTGATGCCGATCCGGCGGGCGGCGCCGCGCAGCGCCAGCGCGGCCTCCGGCCCGGGGCAGGTGATCTCCAGCGCGCTGGACCGGCCGGGCTCGGTGAGCGAGCCGTGCGCCATGAACGCGCCCCGCCACGCCGCAACGGCGCAGCAGACGTTCGCCGAGACCACGTGCGGCGGCAGCCCGCGCACCGGCCGGCCGCGCACGTCGAGCAGGCCGGTCTGCCGGGCCAGCGCCTCGCCGTCCTTGACGATGCGCACGATGTAGTGGCTGCCCTTGCGCAGGCCGCCGGAGGCGAGCACGTGCACCTCGCTGGGGTAGCCGTACACCTCGGCGATCTCCCGCCGCAGCCGCCGGGCCACCGCACCGGTGTCGAGCTCGGCCTCGACGACCACCCGCCCGGACACGATGTGCAGCCCACCGGCAAACCGCAGGAGGGCGGCCATCTCCGCACGTCGGCAGCACGGCTTGGGCACGTCGACCCGGCTCAGCTCGTCCTTGACCGCTGCCGTCATCGCCATCTTCGAAGTCACCTCATGCTTGTTTCGCGGTCTGCCAGTTGCTTAACGATCGGAGCCGAGGACTGGCACCAACGCTGTGCCCAACGACTCAGGATCATGCTTGGGCCTGCCATCCGCAACGGCCAGCGGCGCCAGCACCAGACGCGCACCGAGCGCCTGCGCGGCCCGGTGCACCGGATCGGGCTCGCCGACCCATTTCACGTCGGCCAGCACGGTGTCCACCCGCAGCCGCGGCAGATACCAGTGCAGGGCGGCGAGATGGTCCGCCACGGAGAGCCCCAGGGTCTCGTTGTCGGCGGCCAGGTTGAGCGTGACCAGCCGCCGGGCCGGGCTGGCAACGATCGCCTCGGCCAGCTCGGGCACGAGCAGATGCGGAAGCACACTCGTGTACCAGCTGCCGGGCCCGAAGATCAGCCAATCGGCCTCGGCGATGGCGGCCAGCGCGGGCGGACAGGCCGGCGGCGACGCCGGAACGATCCGCAGCGCCTCGACATGCCCGGTGGTGACGGCGACGGCGTGCTGCCCCCGCACGGTGACGACCTCATCGGGCCGAGCCGGGTCACCCCCGCGCACATCGGCCTCGATACCGACGGCGTGCGAGGCCATGGGAAGCACCCGGCCGCAGGCACCGACCATGGCGGCGGCGTGCTCCAGGGCCGCGACGGGATCACCGAGCAGCTCGAGCAACCCGAGCAGCAGCAGATTGCCGACGGCGTGCCCGGCGAGCGGATCGTGCTTGCCCCCGACCGACGCGATCCGCCGATCCACACTGCCCCAGCCGACCTTGTCCCCGGCCTCGCCCTCGGCCTCAGCGCCGGCGCTGTGCCCGGCCATGTCCCCGGCTTGGCCCTCGACCTCGGCCCGGCTTCCCGGCTCGGCGCCGGCTCCGTCCCGGGCCGCGCCCCCGGCGTGGGGCTCCGTCTCCGGTCCGGGTTCCGCGTCGGCGCGGCGGTCGGACTTGCCGACCAGCGCGAACCGGTGCTGCATGAGCGCGACCGTGCGCTGGTGCCCCGGGTCGTCACCGGCCAGCGCGGCCAGCGCCATCCGCAGATCGCCGGGCGGCAGCTGGGCGTCCCGCTCGGCGCGCAACCGGCCGCTGGAACCACCGTTGTCGCCGACGGTGACCACGGCGGTGATCTCCAGGTCCAGGGCCGGCGCGCAGTGGCGCAGCGCGCGCAGGGAAGCGGCAAGCCCGTGCCCGCCCCCGAAGGCGACAACCTTGATCGGCCGCCGGCCCCGCGGCTCGCTGCCGGGACGTCCGCTCGCCTGATCCGCGGCCGGGGTGCCGGCCGTCTTGGTGATGCTGGAACCGGCAGCAGCGCCGCTCCGCCCCGCCGGCTGTTCCGCCGTCACTCCCGCCCCAGGTCGCGGTGCGAGGAGTGGGCGGACAGCCGGATGTCGCGCAGCTGTGCCGTGAGTTCCTCGGCGATCGCCACGCTGCGGTGCTTGCCGCCGGTGCAGCCGATCGCCACGGTCAGGTAGCGCTTGCCCTCGCGCTCGAAGCCCGGCGCCGTCGCGGCGATCAGGCCGGCATACGTGCCGACGAAGTCGTGTGCGCCCTCCTGGCCCAGCACGTAGCTGCTGACGCCCTCCTCCAGACCGGTGTGCTCGCGCAGCTCCGGCACCCAGAACGGGTTCGGCAGGAAGCGCGCGTCCAGCACGTAGTCGGCGTCGGGCGGCAGGCCGTACTTGAAGCCGAACGACAGCACGGTGATCCGCAGCCGCCGGGCGTCCTCGCCGCCGAACAGCTCCTCGACGCGGCGGCGCAGCTGGTTCACGTTCAGGTGGCTGGTGTCGATGATCACGTCGGACTGCTCGCGGGCCTCCTCGAGCAGCTTGCGCTCGGCCGCGATGCCGTCGGCGAGCCGGCCGTCACCCTGCAGCGGGTGCGAGCGCCGCACCGACTCGAAGCGCCGGATCAGCACCTCGTCGTCGGCGTCGACGAACACGACCCGCGGCGAGAAGCCGCGCTCCTTGAGCGCGCGGACCGCGCCGGCCAGGTCGGTGGAGAAGGCCCGGCTGCGCACGTCCAGCACCATCGCGGTACGCCGGGCAGCCCCGCCGGCCTCGAACGCGAGCTGCGCCATGTCGAGCATGAGCGCCTGCGGCAGGTTGTCGACGACATAGAAGCCGACGTTCTCCAGGGCACGGGCAACCGTGCTGCGGCCGCCACCGGAAACCCCGGTCACCACCACGAGGTCGGTACCGGCCTCGTCGGGTGTGGGCTCCGGAACGAACTCCGGCATCGACTCGGTCACGCACTCCTCCTGAACCGCACTGCGCCACACCCCCTCCGGGCGGACACTGCATCCTAGGCCGAAGCGGTGAGCCGGGGCCGCCGGACGTCCTGTCCATTACCCGATCCGGTGCCCGAAGGCTCCCGCAAGCCACCCCGATCAACCCACCCGGTGAACGGCGTCCCCACCGCCCGTATTCCACCGCGACCCCGCCGCGGCCGGGCAGCCGGGCAGCCGGGCGACCGGGCAGCAGGGCGGCCGGCAGCAGGACGGCCGGCCTAGGGTCGACCGGCCGAGTCCCACGAAGCCGACTCCTCCGACACGGCCGCGTCCCGCGACGTGGGCAACCCCGCCGGATCCGCCGAGCCCGGCTGCCCGGAGCCCGGCTGCCCGAGGTCCGGCTGCCCGGAGCCCGACTGCCCGGAGCCCGACTGCCCGGAGCCCGACTGCCCGAGGTCCGGCTG
>NZ_JBITLX010000009.1:116965-134144 GCF_044465625.1 Actinoplanes sp. NPDC049599 | reverse complement strand
ACGGCCCGGAGCCCGACTGCCCGGAGCCCGACTGCCCGGAGCCCGACTGCCCGGAGCCCGACTGCCCGGAGCCCGACTGCCCGGAGCCCGACTGCCCGGAGCCCGACTGCCCGAGGCCCGACTGCCCGGAGCCCGACTGCTCGGCCTCCGGCCCGTCGGGGGGTCGGGCGATCGGCCGCATGACGCGGTTGCGGTTCGCTCCCGCCTTGGTCTTGCCCGCGCCCCCGGCAGAGACCGGACCGGCCGAGCCCGCATCACCCTCGGACCCCGGATCGGTTTCCGCCGACCCGGTGCCGGGCGTCGCGGCAGCCCCGGCGGCAGCGGCGCCGGCGCCGCCCTCGGCCAGGGCCGCCAGCACCGCCTCCGCCGTGCGCCGGCCGATGCCCGGCACCTCGGCGATCTCCTCCGGCGTCGCCTGGCCCAGCCGCTTCAGCGAGCCGAAGTGCCGCAGCAGCGCCTTGCGCCGCGTCTCCCCCAGCCCCGGGATGTTGTCCAGCGCCGACGCCGTCATGCGCTTGGACCGTCGCTGCCGGTGGAACGTGATGGCGAAGCGGTGGGCCTCGTCGCGCACGCGTTGCAGCAGGTAGAGCGCCTCGGAGGTGCGGGGCAGGATCACCGGGAAGTCCTCGCCCGGCAGCCACACCTCTTCCAGGCGCTTGGCCAGGCCGCACAGGGCGACGTCGGTGATGCCCAGGTCGGACAGGACCGCCGCGACCGCGTTGACCTGCGGCTGGCCGCCGTCGACCACCACCAGGTTGGGCGGGTAGGCGAAGCGGCGGGGCCGGCCGGTCAGCGGGTCGATGCCGGGCAGCTCGTGGGTGACCGGCTCCGCGGCGTCCTCGGGGGCGCCCTCCGGGAGAACCGTCGGAGCAGGGTCGTTCGCGAGATCTGGAGCCGGGGCCTCGGCGGTCGGGGCGTCCTGCGGGAGGTCGGCTGTCGGGCCCGCCTCGGCGCGGTAGCGGGCGAAGCGGCGGCGCATCACCTCGCTCATCGCCGCCAGGTCGTCGGTGCCCGAGCCGTCCGGGTTGCCGCGGACCGCGAAGCGGCGGTATTCGCTCTTGCGGGCCAGGCCGTCCTCGAAGACCACCATGCTGGCCACCACGTCGGTGCCCTGGATCTGCGAGACGTCGAAGCACTCGATGCGCAGCGGCGCCGTCTCCATGCCCAGCGCCTCGGCGATCTCGTCCAGCGCCTTGCTGCGGGTGGTCAGGTCACCGGCGCGGCGCAGCTTGTGGCGGGACAGGGACTCGCCGGCGTTGCGGGCCACCGTCTCCATCAGCGAGCGCTTGTCGCCGCGCTGGGGCACGCGCAGGCTGACCCGGCTGCCGCGGTGCTCGGTCAGCCACTTCTCCAGCGCCTCGGCGTCCGGGGGCAGGGCGGGCACCAGCAACTCGCGGGGGACGTCGTTCTCGCCGTGCTCGTCGCCGTACACCTGGGTGCAGAAGTGGTGCACCAGGTCTCCCGTGGTCAGGTCCTCGACCTTTTCCACCACCCAGCCGCGCTGGCCGCGGACGCGGCCGTCGCGGACGTGGAAGACCTGCACCGCCGCCTCGAGCGGATCCTCGGCGAAGGCGACGACGTCCGCGTCGGTGCCGTCGCCGAGCACCACGGTCTGCTTCTCCATGGCCTTGCGCAGCGCGGCGATGTCGTCGCGCAGCCGGGCCGCCTTCTCGAACTCGAGCTGCTCGGACATCTGCAGCATGTCGCGCTCGAGGCGTTTGACGAACGTGTCGGTGCGGCCGGCCATGAAGTCGCAGAAGTCGTCGACGATCGCCCGGTGCTCCGCCGCGGAGACCGTGCCGACGCACGGCGCCGAGCACTTGCCGATGTAGCCCAGCAGGCAGGGGCGGCCGATCTGGCCGGCGCGCTTGAACACCCCGGTGGAGCAGGTGCGGGCCGGGAAGACGCGCAGCAGCAGGTCGAGGGTCTCGCGGATGGCCCAGGCGTGCGAATACGGACCGAAGTAGCGCACGCCCTTGCGCTTGGCGCCCCGCATGACCTGCAGGCGGGGGTATTCCTCGTTGAGCGTGACGGCGAGGAACGGATACGACTTGTCGTCGCGGTACTTGACGTTGAAGCGGGGGTCGAACTCCTTGATCCAGGAGAACTCCAGCTGCAGCGCCTCGACCTCGCTGCCGACGGTGACCCAGTCGACGGCGGACGCCGTGGTGACCATCTGCTGGGTGCGCGCGTGCAGGCTCCACGTGTCGGCGAAGTAGGAATTCAGCCGGTTGCGCAGGCTCTTGGCCTTGCCCACGTAGATGACGCGGCCGGTGGGGTCACGGAAGCGGTAGACACCGGGAGCGTCCGGAATGGTCCCGGGCGCCGGCCGGTAGCTGGACGGGTCAGGCACGGCTCAACACTAGTGCCGACCCCTGACATGATTGTCCGACCGGAGGCCCGTTGCCGCCGCCACGGCGTCGGGCCTCCGGCCGGAGTGTGTCGGGGCCGGCCGTGTCGGCAGGTCAGGCCGGCCCCAAGAATTTGTCAGGCCGCGACGATGTTGTCGCCGTCCACCTTGACCTTGGTCTCGGGCAGGGCCTTCTTGGCCGGTCCGCCGGTGGGCGAGCCGTCCTCGATGGAGAACGTGCTGTTGTGGCACGGGCAGGTGATCACGCCGGCGTCGACCTTGCTGACGTCGCAGCCCGCGTGGGTGCACACCTTGCTGAAGGCCTTGAAGGTGCCCGAGGCGGGCTGGGTGATGACGTAGTCACCCTTGATCACGCCGCCGCCCTCGGGGATGTCCGCGACCAGGGCCAGCGCGGCACCGCCGCCGCCGGAGTCGCCGCCACCGGCCTCGCCGTCGCCGGGGCCCTTGCTGCCGGCCGGGGCCGGGTTGTTGCTGAAGTCGCCGCCGTTGGCGCCGTTGCTGCCGGCGCCGGCGGTGTCGGTGCCGCACGCGGCCAGCAGGCAGCCGACGCCCAGCGCGGAGGCTCCGGCCAGCACGACGCGCCGCGAGGAGCCCGTTCCCCCGCAGGCCGGCTGGTGGGCCGTGATCTCGGCTTCGGGCCTCGTCCGCACGTCAGTCATATGTTCCGAACCTTTCCCCATACCGCTGGTCCGCGCGCTTGGGTCACGCGGCGTTGCTTGTAGATACGCTGCCATCCCCGAAGTGGTTCATGGGCGGGGCGGAAAATATCGGCCCGGATGCCGTGTTTCGCGGGGGTTTCGCCGCGCCGGCAACCGCCCGCCCCAGGTCACGCGCGGGCGGGCGGCATAGCTGTGTGTTGCCTGTCAATCAGACCGCGGCTTTGGCCCGGGACCGGGTCGCCCGCGGCTTGGTGACGGCCTTGGGGGCGCCGTTGGCCTTGGCGGCGCGGGCCACCGCGGCGGCGGCGCCGGCCGGCTCCCCGGTGAGGCCGAGCATCGGCCGCAGGTACTGGCCGGTGTGGCTGCCCGGCACGTCGGCGATCTCCTCCGGGGTGCCGGTGGCCAGCACCAGCCCACCCTTGTGGCCGCCCTCGGGGCCCATGTCGATCAGCCAGTCGGCATTCTTGATCACGTCGAGGTTGTGCTCGATGGTGATCACCGTGTTGCCCTTGTCGACCAGGCCGTTGAGCACCAGCAGCAGCTTGCGGATGTCCTCGAAGTGCAGGCCCGTGGTCGGCTCGTCGAGCACGTAGACCGTCCGGCCGGTGGAGCGCTTCTGCAGCTCGGAGGCGAGCTTGACGCGCTGCGCCTCGCCGCCGGACAGCGTCGGCGCGGGCTGGCCCAGCCGGACGTAGCCCAGGCCCACGTCGACCAGGGTCTTGAGGTGGCGGTGGATGGACGTGATCGGCTCGAAGAAGGTCGCCGCCTCCTCGATCGGCATCTCCAGCACCTCGGAGATCGTCTTGCCCTTGTAGTGCACCTCGAGGGTCTCCCGGTTGTACCGGGCGCCCTTGCACACCTCGCAGGGGACGTAGACGTCCGGCAGGAAGTTCATCTCGATCTTGATCGTGCCGTCGCCGGAGCAGTTCTCGCAGCGGCCGCCCTTGACGTTGAACGAGAACCGGCCCGGCCCGTAGCCGCGGACCTTCGCCTCGACGGTCTCGGCGAACAGCTTGCGGACGTTGTCGAAGACGCCCGTGTACGTCGCCGGGTTGGACCGCGGCGTGCGCCCGATCGGCGACTGGTCGACGCCGACGACCTTGTCGACGTGCTCCAGGCCGGTGACCCGGGTGTGCCGGCCAGGCACCAGCCGGGCCCGGTTGACCTGGTTTGCCAGGACCGTGTAGAGGATGTCGTTGACCAGGGTCGACTTGCCCGAGCCGCTGACCCCGGTGACCGCGATGAACTGGCCCAGCGGGAAGCCGACGGAGATGTCGCGCAGGTTGTGCTCGCGGGCGCCCTGCACGATCAGCTCGCGGCCGGGCTCCTGCGGGCGGCGGGTGGCCGGGGTCGGGATCTTCTTGCGGCCGGACAGGTACGCCCCCGTCGGCGACTCCTTGTTGGCCAGCAGACCCTTGACTGACCCGCTGTGCACGATGTGACCGCCGTGCTCGCCGGCGCCGGGGCCGATGTCGACGATCCAGTCGGCGGTGCGGATGGTGTCCTCGTCGTGCTCGACCACGATCAGCGTGTTGCCGAGCTTCTTGAGCCGGACCAGCGTCTCGATGAGCCGGTGGTTGTCGCGCTGGTGCAGGCCGATGGACGGCTCGTCCAGCACGTAGAGCACGCCGACCAGGCCGGAGCCGATCTGGGTGGCCAGCCGGATGCGCTGCGCCTCACCGCCGGACAGGGTGCCGGCGCCGCGGTCCAGCGACAGGTAGTCCAGGCCGACGTCGACCAGGAAGCGGAGCCGGGCGTTGATCTCCTTGAGCACCCGCTCGGCGATCATCTTCTCGCGGTCGGTGAGCTCGATGGTGGCCAGCAGCTCGGCGCACTCGCCCACCGACAGGTTGCAGACCTCGGCGATGCTCTTGCCGGCGATGGTGACCGCCAGCACCTCGGGCTTGAGCCGGGCGCCGCCGCAGGTCGGGCAGGGCACCTCACGCATGTAGCCCTCGTACTTGTCGCGGGACCAGTCGCTCTCGGTGTCGCTGTGCCGGCGCTCGATCCACTGCACCACGCCCTCGAAGCCGGTGTAGTAGGAGCGCTCGCGGCCGTACTTGTTGCGGTAGCGGACGTGGACCTGGTCCTCGGAGCCGTACAGGATGGTCTTCTGGGCCCGGCTCGGCAGCTGCCGCCAGGGCGTGTCGATGCTGAACTTCTCCGCCTTGGCCAGGGCCTCCAGCAGGCGCAGGAAGTATTCCAGGGTGGAGCCGCCGGACCAGGGCTGGATCGCGCCCTCGCGCAGGCTGCGCTCGGTGTCCGGGACGATCAGCTCCGGGTCGACCTCCTTCTTGGTGCCCAGGCCGGTGCATTCCGGGCAGGCGCCGTAGGGCGCGTTGAAGGAGAAGACCCGGGGCTCGAGGTCCTCGATCGCCAGCGGGTGGTCGTTGGGGCAGGCCAGGTGCTCGGAGAAGCGGCGCTCGCGGTGCGGGTCGTCCTCGGGCAGGTCGACGAAGTCGAGCAGCACGATGCCGCCGGACAGCCCCAGGGTCGCCTCGACCGAGTCGGTGAGCCGCTGCTTGCTGCTCGCCTTGACGCTGAGCCGGTCGACCACCACCTCGATGGTGTGCTTCTCCTGCTTCTTCAGCTTCGGCGGCTCGGCGAGGGTGTGCACGACGCCGTCGACCCGGGCCCGGGCGTAGCCCTTGGACTGCAGCTCGGCGAAGAGGTCGACGTACTCACCCTTGCGGCCGCGGATGACCGGCGCGAGCACCATGAAGCGGGTGCCCTCCGGCATCGCCAGCACCCGGTCGACGATCTGCTGCGGCGACTGCTTGCTGATCCGCTCGCCGCAGACCGGGCAGTGCGGGGTGCCCGTGCGGGCGAAGAGCAGCCGCAGGTAGTCGTACACCTCGGTGATCGTGCCCACGGTCGAGCGGGGGTTGCGGGAGGTCGACTTCTGGTCGATCGAGACGGCCGGGGAGAGGCCCTCGATGAAGTCCACGTCCGGTTTGTCCATCTGGCCGAGGAACTGCCGCGCGTACGACGACAGCGACTCCACGTACCGCCGCTGGCCCTCCGCGAAGATCGTGTCGAAGGCGAGGCTGGACTTGCCCGAGCCGCTGAGACCGGTGAACACGATCATCGCGTCGCGGGGCAGGTCGAGGTTGACGTCGCGCAGGTTGTGCTCCCGCGCGCCGCGGATGATCAGTCGGTCGGCCACAGCCAGCCACTCCGTAACGTCAAGACAATGGGCGCCGCCACCCTAGCCACGGGGTACGACAAGTTTTCCGCCAGCGGGTTACAGCGTCGGGGCCCGGAACGACATTCCCGTCACCCGGACGGGGTAGCGATGTCCCGGACGTCCCACAACAGCACGCCGCCGACCGGCTGAGGTGCCTTACCCAGCAGCTCCGTGATGATGCTCCGCAGCAGGTCGTGGTGCGGTGTCCCGGGCACGAGCACCACCACCGAGGCCCGCCAGTAGGTGAGATCGGCGACCGCGGACGTCCGGTCGGCGACCGAGACCACCGGCATCCGACCGTACGCCCCCGCGAGGCGTAACAGCTCGGAGGTGGGACGGGGTGCGGCGTTCCAGGAGCCGGTGATGGTCAGCGGCGGGTTCGCCGGGCCCATGAAGTAGCCCCGGGGCACGGCGTAATCCAGCCCGGACAGGGCGAACCACCGCATCCCGGCCCGCCCGGTGGTGACCTCCGGCAACGGCACGGTCACCAGGGTGCGGCCGGGTGTGACGTAGTCGCGCCACTGCTGCTGAGCGATGAACGGCGGCAGCGGGTCGGCGGCCACCACCGGCAGCGGCTTGGGCAGCACCGGCACCACGGCCAGGGCCAGCCCGGCCCAGAACGCGAGCCGCCGGCGCCGCTCCAGCAGCGGCACCCGGTCGGCGGCCAGCGCCAGCAGCAGGCCGATGATCGTCGCCGGCACCATCGCGAACCGGGTGACGCTGACCAGGTCGATGACCGGCACGTGGGCGATCAGCGCGAACGGCAGCGGGATGCCGGTGTCGTGGCCGGCGATCCGCAGCTCGGGGCCCATCGACATGATCAGCAGGACCAGGCCGGCGATCGCGGCGGCCCGGGCGGCCAGGTTGCGCCACAGCAGCACGACCGACACGACGATCATGACCAGCATCGGTACGCCGAAGAACGTGTTCTCCTCGGTCGGGCTGACGCTCAGCTCCCGGGCGATAGCCGCGTTGCCGGCCAGCGACTGCCGCGCGTACGCGCCCAGCGAGAGCAGGTCGGTGACGAACTTGCCGGGCTCGAACGGCTGCCCGCTGTAACTCTGCGGCCCGGCGAACTGGAACCACAGCGGGTACGCCAGCGGCACCAGCGCGGTGACCACCGCCACACCCAGCCCCGCCACGAACCGGCGCCAGTAGCCGGCCACCGCGCGCGGCTCCAGGGCCGCGTACGCGCTCACGAACACCCCCAGGGTGAGCGCGGTGAACAGCAGGATCTCCTCGTTGATGAAGACCTGCAGCACCACCAGCAGCCCCAGCACCACCCCGCCGCGCACCACCCGGCCCGGCTCGCGCAGCCGCAACACCTGCCAGACCAGGAACGGCACCACGAACAGCGAGACGAAGTTGATGTGCCCGTTGGCGTGCGACACCATCGTGGGCGCGAACCCGCACCACAGCCCGCCGATCCAGGCGGCGACGCGGCCGGTGACCAGGTGCCGCGACAGCACCCAGTACCAGGCGAACGCCGTACCGGAAAGACCCAGGGTGAGCAGCAGCACCAGCGAGACGCCGGCACCCAGCCAGTGGGTCACCGGCGCCAGCGGCACGCTCAGCGCCAGCACCGTGGTGTTGGCCATCATGTTCACGCCGTCCGGCACGTTCATCCGGTCGCTGAACAGCGGGTTCGCCCCGTGGAACACGACCCGCTCGCCGTGCGCCAGGACAAACGCGAAGAAGCCGTGGTCGTCGTCGTTGTGCGACAGCACCCGGCCGGCCGGGCTGATCCAGAGCTGGATCAGCACCAGCACGCCGAGCGCGAGATAGCCGATCAGCGCCCCGAGGTCGGCGCGGCGGCGGCGCGCAGGGGCGGGCACCGCCGCGACCGAGAGGTCGCGCTCGTCCAGGACCTCTTCCACCGCGGGCACCGGTGAATTGTGCCAGAGGCGCTCAGCTCCGCGGTCTGCGCCGGGACGAGCCCGCGGCCTGGGCCAGCCGCGCGGCCCGCCGGCGGCTCTCGACGGCGACCTCGCGGTGCAGCTTGCGCCAGCTCTCCAGGCGCCGCGGCAGCAGCGTCCCGTCGGCCAGCGCCGCGGCCACGGCACACCCGGGCTCCCCGTCGTGACCACAATCACCGAACCGGCACCGCGCGGCCAGGGCCGCCACATCGGCGAAGGCCCGGTCGAGACCCTCGGCGGTATCCAGCAGGCCCACCCCGCGGATGCCGGGCGTGTCCAGGACCGCTCCCCCTCCGGGGATCAGGACCAGATTCCGGTACGCGGTGGTGTGCCGGCCCTTGCCGTCGGCGCGCCGGGTCTCCTGGATGCCCATCACCTCCGCCCCTGCCAGCGCGTTGACCAGCGACGACTTGCCCGCGCCGGAGCGGCCGAGCAGGGCCAGCGTGCGGCCGGCGGCGACGTAGGGGCGCAACGCGTCGAGCCCCGTGCCGGCGTGCACGCTGACCGCCAGCACCCGTACCCCCGGCGCCAGCTCGCCGAGCTGGCGCGCGACCGCCTGCGGGTCCCGCGCGGTGTCGCTCTTGGAGAGCACGATCACCGGCTCCGCGCCGGACTCCCAGGCCAGCGCCAGCAGGCGTTCCAGCCGGGCGTCGTCGGGCTCCGGGTGCATCGGCTCGACGACCGCGACGGCATCCATGTTGGCGGCCAGGACCTGGCCGACGGAGTCCTTGTCCGAGGTGCGGCGGATCAGCGCGGTGCGCCGCGGCAGCACACAGTCCACCGTGGTACGCCGGTCCGGCCAGCGCCGCAGCACCACCCAGTCGCCGGCGCAGGGCAGGTTGGCGGGGTCGCGGGCGGCGCCCAGCAGCACACTGCCGGCCAGGCTGGCCCGGGTGACCCCGGTCGGATCAAGAACGGTGCAGACCCCCCGGTCGGCGCGCAGCACGCGGGCCGGGGTGGCGTCGGGACGGTCGAAGGTGCGATAGGCGGACGCGAGTGTCTCGTTCCAGCCCAGCGCGGACAGGTCAGACATGGGAACCCTTAGGTCTCAGGAGGCCGGCGCCGACAGGCGTCAGGCCAGGGCCTCCGGGCGAAGCCGGAACGCACGAACGACGAGCAGCACGATTCCCACCCCCTCCGCGATCGTCTGGCGCGTCTGGCACCGACGGTACGGACGCCGCAACGGCCACGAAAGCGAATTCCGGCGCTAGGGTCTTCTCCGTGACTCCATTGCCTTCGTCGTGCCCTCCTGGCCCTCGCTGCGCTCGGTGCAGTCGGTCATGACAGTCGACCCGCTTGTGCTGATGACCGACGTTGATCAGGCCACCGAACGCCTGATCCGCACCGCGGAAGCGCTCGACGACGGCGCGGTCAGCGCCCCCTCGGCCCTGCCCGGCTGGAGCATCGGCCACCTCCTGACCCACGTGGCGCGCAACGCCGACGCCTACACCAACCTGCTGACCTGGGCCCGCACCGGCGTGGAGACCCCCGCCTACGCCTCGGCGGCGGCCCGCGAGGACGGCATCGAGGCCGGCGCCGGCCGGCCGCTCGCCGAGCAGATCGCCGACATCCGCGCGGCCCACGAACGCTTCGCCGACGCCGCCGCGGCGATGCCGGCCGAGGCCTGGACCTACTTCCTGCCCTCGACCGGCGCCTCCGCGGCGGCGGTGCCGTGGGCCCGGCTGCGCGAGGTCGAGGTGCACCACGTCGACCTCGGCCGGGAGTACACCCCGGAGAACTGGTCGGACGCCTTCGCGCTGCGGCTGCTGCGCGAGATCGTCGGCGGCGCCCAGGACCTCGACCTGGTGCTCCGCCCGCTCGGCCTGGAACACACCCTGACCATCGGCAACCCGGACGGCGCCCCGGAGGTGGGCGGCCCGACCCGCTCGATCGCGGCCTGGCTGGCCGGCCGCGCCGACGGTGCCGACCTGACGGTGTCGCCGGCCGGCGCGCTGCCCGCACCCCCGAGGTGGAAGTGACCATGACCTACACCGGAGACGTGACCCGCGGCGGCGAGCCGGCGGTCCGCGAGCTCACCGGCCTGACCGTGTGCAAGGTCTCGGTGGGCCCGACGGACAACAACGCCTACCTGCTGACCTGCCGCGCCGACGGCACCCAGGTGCTCATCGACGCCGCCAACGACGCGGAGACCCTGCTGGAGCTGATCGGCCCGGCCGGGCTGACCGCGGTGGTGACCACCCACAGCCACGGGGACCACACCGCCGCCCTGGCCGCCGTCGTGCAGGCCACCGGCGCCTCCTCGATCGCCGGCGCCGACGACGCCCCGGCCATCCCCGTCGTGACCCGTACGGTGACCGACGGCGACACGATCACGGTGGGCGACTGCACGCTCGAGGTGATCCACGTGGTGGGCCACACGCCGGGCTCGATCGTGCTGCTCTACCGGGAGCCGGACGGGATCGCCCACCTGTGGACGGGCGACAGCCTGTTCCCGGGCGGGGTGGGCAACACCCGCGGCAACAAGAAGAACTTCACGTCGCTGATCAACGACGTGGAGTCGAAGCTGTTCGGCCGGCTGGGCGACGACACGTGGTTCTACCCGGGCCACGGCAAGGACTCGACCCTGGGCGCGGAACGGCCCCACCTGGCGGAGTGGCGCGCCCGCGGCTGGTGACGCCTAGAGGGCTGCCCTGACCTGGGACGACTCCATCGGCAGCGAGAACATCGGGAAGTCGTACGCGATCGCGTTGTCGTGTTCCTCGGCCGAGGTCGCCGCCGTGCAGTCGGTCAGCGTGATGACCCGGTAGCCGTTCTCGTACGCGCTGCGCATGGTGGACTCGACGCAGCAGTTGGTCAGGAAGCCGGCCAGGATCACCGTGGTGATGCCGCGCCCGCGCAGGATGAAGTCCAGGTTCGTGCTGGCGAAGGTGTCCAGCCCGCGCTTGCCCTCGATGAGGATGTCGCCCTCGTCGGGTGTCAGGTCCTCGACGATCGCCGCGCCCCAGGTGCCCTTGACGAACGCGTTGCCGTCCACGACGCCCTTGAGGATCCCGTACGGGTGCCGCGACAGCTCGCCGTAGCCCGGCGCGAACGTGATCGGCGCGTGCATGATCGTCACGTTCGCGGCGCGGGCCGCGTCGACCAGCGTGACCGTGTTCGCCAGCATGCCGGTCTTCTCCATCACCGGCGCGACGGCGTTGTGCAGCACGCCGCCCTCGGAGACGAACTCGTTCTGGAACTCGATCAGCACGATCGCCGTGGTGGCGGGATCAAGCTGCAGGGACTCGGACATTCATATCTCCCGGTGTGTGGGCAGTCACATGGAGTACATGCAAGCACCCCGGGGCGGCTCCCGGCAACGGGTCGTCCGCCCACGGCTGAACGGTTCCCCCATCCGGAGCGCCCGTACCTAGACTCGGAGGACCCCTCGACGCGCGGAGGCCCGGTGACACCCGATCTGCGATGGTTGCCCCACGACCCGCCTCCCCCGCCCGAGCCCTGGCCCGGCGGCGGGCCGGCCATTCCCGGCTGGCTCGAGGAACGCCTGTTCGACCAGCGCATCGTCATGATCCGTGGCCCGCTCACCGGGCAGGTCGCCTCGGGGATCGCCGCCGCCCTGCTCACCCTGGACGCGGCCGGCCCGGAGCCGATCCAGCTGCACGTGGCCAGCTCCGGCGGTGACCTGAACGCCGCCCACGCCGTCATCGACGTCATGGACGCGATGGCCGCGCCCGTGCACGCCGTCGTCACCTCCGAGGCCGGCGGGGCGGTGCTGGCGGTGCTGGCCGCAGCCGAACGCCGCTCGGCATACCGGCACGCCCGCTTCAAGCTGGCCGAGCCGCGCGCCGCCGGGGTCACCGGCACCGCCGACGAGGTCGCCGCGGCCGCCGGGCAGCACCTGCGGGAGCTCGAGGAGGTCGTGCTGCGCCTGGTCGAGGTGACCGGGCAGTCGCGCAGCCGGATCGAGGACGACCTGTCCGCCGGGCGGGTGCTGAGCGCGGCCGAGGCCCGCGACTACGGGCTCATCGACGAGGTCGTCGGCAAGGACGCATGAAAAACGGCGCGGGCCCCGGTCGGGGGGCCCGCGCCGTTCAGCGCTGACTGACTTACTCGGCGACCTTGACGCCCATCGAGCGCGCGGTGCCGGCCACGACCTTGACCGCCGCGGTGATGTCGTTGGCGTTCAGGTCGGGGAGCTTACGCTCGGCGATCTGCTTGATCTGGTCGGCGCTGAGCGTGCCGACGGTCTGGGTCAGCGGGTTGGACGCGCCCGACTGGATACCCAGAGCCTTGCGGATCAGGAAGCTCGTCGGCGGGGTCTTGTAGACGAGCGTGTGGCTACGGTCCTCGTAGACCGAGACGACGACCGGAATGATCTCGCCACGCGACTTCGACGTCGCCTCGTCGTACTCGACCTTGACCGCGCGCATGTTGGCACCGGTCGGGCCGAGCATCTTGCCGAGGTCGACCATCGCGGCGTTACCCGCCTCAAGCGCGAGGGTTACCTCATGGGTCTTCTTCTTGGGCGGCATTCCGCAAAAGCTCCTTAGTGTGTGCTGCACGGGCCTAAGTCAGGAGCTCGCCAGCATCTTCAACGCACGACAACCCCGAGACCTTACTACCGCGCTCGCTGGTGGAGCAAAGCGGCGGGCACAGTCCCGGGTTCCGCCGACTAGTGTAACTCGGCCGCCGGGGTCGCCGGTCACCCGGTGGGTCAGTAGCGGTCGCAGTAGCAGGACTTCATCAGCGAACGGACCACGCCGACGTACTCCGGGTTCGGCAGCTGCTTGTCCGCGTACCCGTCGTCGACCGGCTGGCGGCCCACGTTGTAGCCGGCGATGACCATGTTCAGCAGGCACATGCTGGAGTGGGACCTGCACTTCGAGGCGCTCAGGTCGTACTTGCCCTTGAAGTACGCGTCGCCGAACGCCTTGGTCAGCCAGGCCAGGTAGTTGGCGCCCAGCGTCGCGTTCTGCTTGTAGTCGGTGCTCGCGTACGACTGCTCGAAGCGCTGGTTGATGAACGCCTCGGTGTCCGGCATCACCTGCATGAGCCCGCGCCCGCCGTCGCAGTTGACGATGTCCGACTGCCAGCCGCTCTCGTGCCACGCCGTGACGAGCACCAGCCGGCTCGGCACGGTGAGCTTGGGGGCCGACGTCGGCCAGTACTTCCTCGCCGCGGCCGCCCGCAGCGCCGCCTTCGCCTTGGTCTTCGACACCTTCTTGCCCTCGCGGTGCGCGCACTCCGGGAGCTGGAAGTTGTTCGGGTCCTCGGTCGGGGTGGCCTTCGGCTTCGCCTTGCTCCTGGTCGGCTTCGGCTTGGCCGTGGTCGGCTCCGGGCCGGCCTCGGACTCGAGCACCGGGTCGACGATGTTCTCCGGCTCGGAGGCCGACGGCAGCGCCGCCGCCGGGGCCGCGTCGTCGTTCTTGCCGCCGAGCCCGCAGCCGGCGATCACGAGCACCCCGATCAGCGCCGCGACGAGCACCCGAAGCCTGCGATTCATCGACGAAGTCCTTCCGGTGCCCGTTACGACGTCCGAACGCTAGCAGCGCGTCGCCCGCCGTGCCGTCCGGCAAAAAGGACATCGGGGACGAGGCCCGCAACCGGTTCCGCGTGGCGACCCCGGACGGTCGCCGCAACAAAGACCGGGGACAATGGTGGTATGCAGACCCGCACCGACCTACGCAACGTCGCCATCATCGCCCACGTCGACCATGGCAAAACCACCCTGGTCGACGCCATGCTGCGCCAGGGGAGCCAGTCCCACGCACGGGGCGAGATGGCCGACCGCGCCATGGACTCCATGGACCTGGAGCGGGAAAAGGGCATCACCATTCTCGCCAAGAACACGGCGATCAGCTACAAGCCCGCCGACGGCGAGCCCGTCACCATCAACATCATCGACACCCCCGGCCACGCCGACTTCGGCGGTGAGGTCGAGCGCGGCCTCACCATGGTCGACGGCGTCGCCCTGCTGGTCGACGCCAGCGAGGGCCCGCTCCCGCAGACCCGCTTCGTGCTGCGCAAGGCGCTGCACGCCAAGCTGCCGATCATCCTGATCATCAACAAGGTGGACCGGCCCGACGCCCGGATCAAGGAGGTCGTCGACGAGACGTACGAGCTCTTCCTCGACCTCGACGCCGACGAGCACCAGATCGAGTTCCCGATCGTCTACGCGTGCGCGCGCGACGGCATCGCCTCGCTGACCCAGCCCAAGGACGGCACCATCCCCGAGGACGCCACCGACCTCGAGGTGCTGTTCGACACGATCCTCAAGACCATCCCCGCGCCGACGTACACCGAGGGCGCGCCGCTGCAGGCGCACGTCGTCAACCTCGACGCGTCGAACTTCCTCGGCCGGCTCGCGCTGTGCCGGGTGCACGAGGGCACCATCCGCAAGGGCCAGACCGTCGCCTGGTGCAAGACCGACGGCACGATCACCAACGTCCGGATCTCCGAGCTGCTGATCACCGAGGGCCTGGAGCGCAAGCCGGCCGAGAGCGCCGGCCCCGGCGACATCATGGCCGTCGCGGGCATCGCCGACATCATGATCGGCGAGACCCTGGCGGACGCGGAGAACCCGATCCCGCTGCCGCTGATCAGCGTCGACGAGCCGGCCATCTCGATGGTGCTGGGCACCAACACCTCGCCGATGGTCGGCAAGGTCAAGGGCGGCAAGGTGACCGCCCGCATGGTCAAGGACCGGCTGGAACGCGAGATGGTCGGCAACGTCTCGCTGCGGATCCTGCCGACCGAGCGCCCGGACGCCTGGGAGGTGCAGGGCCGCGGCGAACTCGCCCTGGCCATCCTGGTCGAGCAGATGCGCCGCGAGTCCTACGAGCTGACCGTGGGCAAGCCGCAGGTGGTCACCAAGGAGATCGACGGCAAAGTGCACGAGCCGGTCGAGCGCCTCACCATCGACGCCCCCGACGAGTACATGGGCGCCATCACCAGCCTGCTGTCCACCCGCAAGGGCCGGATGGAAGAACTGATCAACCACGGCACCGGCTGGCTGCGGATGGAGTGGCTGGTGCCGGCCCGGGCCCTGATCGGCTTCCGCACCGAGTTCCTCACCGAGACCCGCGGCACCGGCATCATGCACCACATCTTCGAGGACTACGAGCCGTGGTTCGGCGAGCTGCGCACCCGGCAGAACGGCTCCCTGGTGGCCGACCGGTCGGGCGTGGTCACCGCGTTCGCGATGACCAACCTGCAGGAGCGCGGCCAGCTCTTCGTCGAGCCGACCACCGAGGTCTACGAAGGCATGATCGTCGGCGAGAATTCCCGGATGGACGACATGGACGTCAACATCACCAAGGAGAAGAAGCTGACGAACATGCGTCAGTCGACCTCCGACGAGACCGAGAAGCTGATCCCGCCGCGCAAGCTGTCGCTGGAGCAGGCCCTCGAGTTCTGCCGCGAGGACGAGTGCGTCGAGGTCACCCCGGCCGCCGTGCGCATCCGCAAGGTGGTGCTCGACCAGCAGACCCGCGGCCGCGCCGCGGCCCGCCGCAAGCACCAGGGCTGACAACCCAAAAGCCGGGGGTACGCGCAGCGCGTACCCCCGGCTTTTGCTGCCCGTGATCAGGAGCTGACGAGCTCCCGCTTCTTGTCCCGTGACGACTTCATCAGGCTCGCGACAGTGGCGATGCCCAGCGTGCCGAGAATGATCAGCAGTGACAGCCAGATCGGGATCTCCGGCGCCCAGGGCACACCGTCACCGCCGTTGATGAAGCCCAGCGTGTTGGTGTGCAGCGCCTCCAGGAACAGCTTCACCCCGATGAACGCGAGCACGAACGCCAGCCCGATGTTGAGGTAGACCAGCCGCTCCAGCAGCCCACCCAGCAGGAAGTACAGCTGCCGCAGCCCCATCAGCGCGAACACGTTCGCGGTGAAGACGAGGTACGGCTCCTTGGTGATGCCGAAGATCGCCGGAATCGAGTCCAGCGCGAAGATCAGGTCGGTGGTGCCGATCGCGATCATCACGATGAGCATCGGCGTGAAGAGCCGCTTGCCCGCCTCGGTGACCACGGTCATCTTGCCGCTGTCGAACGACGAGGAGATCGGCAGCGCGCGCTTGCTCCACCGGATGAGGATGTTCTCCTTGAAGTCGTCCTCATCGTTCTCACCCTGCTTGAGCAGCGTGATGGCGGTGTAGACCAGGAACGCGCCGAAGATGTAGAAGACCCAGGAGAATTGCGCGATCAGGGCAGCGCCGGCGGCGATGAAGGCACCCCGCATGACCAGCGCCAGCACGATGCCGATGAGCAGCACCTTCTGCTGGAACTGCCGGGGCACGGCGAACCGCGCCATGATGATGACGAAGACGAAGAGGTTGTCGACCGAGAGGCTGTACTCGGTCAGCCAGCCCGTATAGAACTCACCGGCGGCCTGCCCACCCCAGAAGACCCAGACCGCCACCCCGAACGCGAGCGCCAGCCCCACGTAGAAGGCGACCCAGCCGCCGGCCTCGCGCATGCTGGGCTCGTGCGGGCGACGACCGACGATCAGCAGATCAACGGCAAGGACGACAACCAGGGCGATGAGGGTGATGACCCAGACCCAGGCGGAAACGTTCAACGAGTACCTCCGGCAGACACGGTCCATCGCTGCCACCACTGAAGAAGATCGGCGGTTGCAGCGACGTGCGACTGTCGGAGGTCTCTTCCGCCGGCACCCGGCTGGGCGACGACCACCGGCCCCGGGCTCACCCCGAAAGGTGAAAACCGTGTTGACGAGACCGGCGCAGAGGAATACTCCCCTCCTACGCCCGCCATTGTGTCGCATCCAGGACCCGATCCGCACATCACCCCGGCGATCCGTGGCGAGCCTCTCTCCATCATTTCACCCCAAAGAGGACACCAATGTGCGATGACCGACGTTTCCGACACAGCCCACACACCGCCTTTGGCATCCTAGGAGGCTAGCCATATTGATGGCGCCGGCGGTCCGCCCCGCCCCGGGCCTGGCCCGGGGCGCCCCGGGCCCGGCCCGGGGCGGGGCGGGCCAGGCCCGGGGCGGGACGGGCCAGGCCCGGGGCGGGACGGGCCAGGCCCGGGGCGGGACGGGCCAGGCCCGGGGCGGG
>NZ_JBITLX010000009.1:0-116867 GCF_044465625.1 Actinoplanes sp. NPDC049599 | reverse complement strand
GGACGGGCTCGGGCCCGGGGCGGGACGGGCTCGGGCCCGGGGCGGGACGGGCTCGGGCCCGGGGCGGGACGGGCTCGGGCCCGGGGCGGGACGGGCTCGGGCCCGGGGCGGGACGGGGCGGGCTGGGCTCGGGGCCGGGGCGGGGCGGGCCCCCTGGGCGGGACGGGCTCGGGGCGGGACGGGCTCGGGGCGGGACGGGCTCGGGGCGGGCTCGGGCCTGGCCCTGACCTGGCCCTGGCCTGGCTCGGGGCGGCTCAATCTCGGTGGCCGTTGCCGGTGGAGTGGCGGGCCGCTGGTCAGGAACGCGGAAGCAACATGCCTGCCACTGCCGCCCATTTCCGAGGACTTGAGGGCTGTCGACCTTCGCCACTCAGTGCCGTCGCAGCCTCAGCGCCACCCTTCCCGCAGATCTTGATGAGCTAAAACGTTCCAGCCACACTGCACCGCTACAAGGTCCACCACTGGCACCCCTTTCCTCCTGAGATGAACCCCTTAACCCCCAAGGGGCCAATACCGCATACCGGATGAACCCGGCAATGCGCTGGATCGCCCAGGGGGCGTGACCCAGAAACGGCGAAAGTCGGGAGGGCTGCGCTGAGCGTTATCCCTGGACGTACGGGATTGCCTGCGCCCCGACCGAGAAGCGGCACCAGCATCGCCGACCTCAACCGTCATCCCGAAGCCGGTTGAGGAGTCGCGTGGGCGAGTGCGGACATCACCGCGGCGGCGGCTCAGGAGTCGCGCTCGCTGGAGCAGACATCACCACCCGAAACCTGCCACCCCGAGCGACTCAGAAGCCGCGCACGCGGCAGCACAAATCACCACCCACAGCCCGTCATCCCCGCAGCGGGCTCACGACGCACACAAGCGGCAGCGAACATCACCGTCTAAAACACGTGGCCGAGATCCATGAGCCACGCAGGCTCCCGACCGCGGGTCCGGAGTCACGCAAGCGGCAACAGTCGTCACCACCCACCACCCGCCGCTCAGCGGAGGCGGCTCAGGAAACGGGGAAGCAGTAGCGGGCGCGCCGCCCGCGATGTTCGAAGCCCAACCGGCGATACAACCGCACCGCGGAGTTGTCGACGTTGACGTCCAGCCAGGCGTGGGTGGCGCCGTCGGCGCGCATGCGGTGCAGGGTCTCGGTGACCAGTGCCGCACCGATTCCCCGCCCCCGGGCCGCCGGCGCCACGCCGACCTGCACGATCCAGTCGACCGCCGCGGTGACGAACCCCGCGTCGCCCAGGTCCGCGAGCGTGGCGAGCACCGACCATTGCGGCCGGAACTCGTCGTCCTCGGTGACGTCGGCGATCCACTCCGCGGCGGGCCGGCCCGGGAAGCCGGGCCGCTCCCGGAAGGCGGCCTCGTAGACCCGGTGGAAGCGCGCGGCATCGGCCGCCGACCAGTCGGCAAGCCGGGTCCCGACGGGCCAGACCGGATCCGGTACGCCCGCAGCAAGGTCGATCCGCATGACATCCTCGGCGAAGACCTGCCGGAGTCCCTGGGCGGCGAACAGCGCCTCGGCCGCCGCGGTCAGCGACTCGGTCTCGACGGTGACCGGCTCGTGCCGGCGGGCCGCCTCGGCCAGGCCCCAGGTGAGCAGGTGAACGCCGACGCCGCGAGCGCGCACAGCGGGGTCGACCAGCCCGCAGAAAGTCACGCCGCCGACAGCCGTGGTGGGGCGGGCGGCACCGGCGGCGACGAGCCGGCCGTCGTGGTCGCGGCCCTGGATGGCGGCGATGCCGGGGGCCCGCCAGCGGCGCCGGAGGAACGCGGGGTCGGCGGCGAGCGGCAACCCGCCGTCGGCGCCAAGGCACCGCGCGGCCAGCGAGACGAGCTCACCCTCGTCGTCGAACGGCAGCAGCGCCCAGGCGACGGAGTCGGTCAGTGACACACGCGCCAGCCTAGAGATTCACCCGCCCACGTCCCACCGACTTTCCGCCGCCCCGAGGCCCTCGGCCACGCACCACCGCGACGCCGACACGCGGCCCGGCCGGCCCGTCCGGCCCGTCGGTCAACCCCGCTCAGCGGAGCTGTTCGAGGAGCGCGAGGCGGTCCCCGCTCAGCGGAACTGCTCGAGGAGCGCGAGGCGGTCCCCGCTCAGCGGAGCTGTTCGAGGAGCGCGAGGCGGTCCGTGGCCACCCACACCTGCCCGATGCGGTCCTCCCGCAGCCGGTAGACCGCGAACTCCGACGTCGTGATCCAGCGCCCGGTCGGCGCCACCCCCAGGAACGGACCCAGGTGCGTGCCGGTGTCGGTGAAGTGCACCGCGATGCTGTCCCCCTCGATCAGCAGGCTGCGCAGCTCCCAGTGGTAGTCCGGAAACGCACCGACCACCTCCCGCAGGCCGGCCACGTACGCCGTCAGGCCCACGGGGCGGTCGTTGACCCACACGTCCTCGGCCACGAACTCGGCGAGGCGATCGAAGGCGTGGGCGTTGCAGGCCGCCAGGTAGTGGCGGTAGAACGCTGCCGTCTCCGAGCGCCGCCGCATGGCATCAGCGGACGCCGGTCATGTCCATGCCCCTGAGCTCCTTCTTCAGCTCCTGGACCTCGTCGCGGATCCGGGCCGCCAGCTCGAACTGCAGCTCGCGGGCCGCGGCCAGCATCTGGTCGTTGAGGTCCTGGATCAGCTGGGCCAGCTCGGCGCGGGCCATGCCCTCGCGGGCCGGCGCCGAACTGGCGCGGGCCTTGGAACGGGTCTCCGGCACCGGGCCCTTGCCGCGCGACATCTGCCGGCCGCCGCCGCCGACCATCGCGCCGCCGGAGCCGATCGCGTTGTCGGTGTCCTCGGCCTCGCGATAGATGTCGTCGAGGATGTCGTGGATCTTCTTCCGCAGCGGCTCGGGGCTGATGCCGTTCGCCTCGTTGTGGGCGATCTGCTTGGCCCGGCGGCGGTCGGTCTCCTCGATCGCCTGACGCATGGACGGGGTCATCTTGTCCGCGTACATGTGGACCTCGCCGGAGACGTTGCGGGCCGCGCGGCCGATCGTCTGGATCAGCGAGCGGCCACTGCGCAGGAAGCCCTCCTTGTCCGCGTCGAGGATCGCCACCAGCGACACCTCGGGCAGGTCGAGGCCCTCCCGGAGCAGGTTGATGCCGACCAGCACGTCGTAGTCGCCCTTGCGCAGCTCCTTGAGCAGCTCGACCCGGCGCAGCGTGTCGACCTCGGAGTGCAGGTAACGCACCCGGATGCCGTTCTCCAGCAGGTAGTCGGTGAGATCCTCGGACATCTTCTTGGTCAGCGTGGTGACCAGGACGCGTTCGTCCTTGTCCGTGCGCAGCTTGATCTCGTGCATCAGGTCGTCGATCTGGCCCTTGGTCGGCTTCACCACCACCTTCGGGTCGACCAGGCCGGTCGGGCGGATGATCTGCTCGACGAACTCGCCCTGGGCCTCGCCCATCTCCCACGGGCCCGGCGTCGCGGACAGGAACACCATCTGCCCGACCCGCTCGAGGAACTCGTCGAACCGCAGCGGGCGGTTGTCGGCCGCGCTGGGCAGCCGGAAACCGTGCTCGATCAGGATGCGCTTGCGGGAGGCGTCGCCCTCGTACATGCCGCCGATCTGCGGGATCGTCACGTGCGACTCGTCGATGACGGTGAGGTAGTCGTCCGGGAAGTAGTCCAGCAGGGTGTGCGACGGGTCGCCGTACGACCGGCCGTCCATGTGCATGGAGTAGTTCTCGATGCCGTTGCAGAAGCCGACCTGACGCATCATCTCGATGTCGTAGGTCGTGCGCATGCGCAGCCGCTGCGCCTCGAGCAGCTTGCCCTGGCGCTCCAGCTCGGCGAGCCGTTCGGCCAGCTCGGCCTCGATGTCGCGGATCGCCCGCTCCATCCGCTCCGGGCCGGCCGCGTAATGCGTCGCCGGGAAGATGACCAGCTCGTTGACCTCGCGGACGATCTCACCGGTCAGCGGGTGCAGGTAGTACAGCTTCTCGATCTCGTCGCCGAACAGCTCGACGCGGACCGCGAGTTCCTCGTACGCCGGGATGATCTCCAGCGTGTCCCCGCGGACCCGGAACGTGCCCCGCTGGAACGCCATGTCGTTGCGGGCGTACCGGATGTCGACCAGGCGGCGCAGCAGCTTGTCGCGGTCCCATTCCTCGCCGACCTTGACCTTGACCGCCTGCTCCAGGTATTCCTGCGGGGTGCCCAGGCCGTAGATCGCGCTGACCGTCGCCACCACGATCACGTCGCGGCGGGTGAGCAGCGACATGGTGGCCGAGTGCCGCAGCCGCTCGACCTCCTCGTTGACCGACGAGTCCTTCTCGATGTAGGTGTCGGTCTGGGCGATATACGCCTCGGGCTGGTAGTAGTCGTAGTAGCTGACGAAGTATTCGACCGCGTTGTTGGGCATCAGCTCGCGGAACTCCTTGGCGAGCTGGGCGCACAGGGTCTTGTTGGGCGCGATCACGAGCGCCGGCCGCTGCAGCTTCTCGATGAGCCAGGCGGTCGTGGCGCTCTTGCCGGTGCCGGTCGCGCCGAGCAGCACGGTGTTGCGATCGCCGCGGCGCACCCGGCGCTCCAGCTCGGCGATGGCCGTGGGCTGGTCACCGGCCGGCTGGTAGTCGCTGATGACCTCGAAGCGGCCGTCGAGTCGTGGGATGTCGAGCGCCATGCAGACCACCGTACGTCGGGGGTGTGACAAGTTTCCGCGAGCGGCGGGTGACCCCTGTTCGCAGGGTGCACATTCCGCCCCGGTGAACGGCATTGTCCGCCGTTCACCTGCGGCGTTACGGTTGGCCGGTAGGCCGCTCGCGGCGGCCGTCCGGCCCGGTCCGACACCACCAAAACGGTGCGGCCGAGTCGGCCTGCGGATAGCTGCCCCGGCTCCGTCCGGCGCGCGCATCCGTGCAAGGTCGCGCACCGCGCGAACCGGCCGCCGCGAGCGCCCCTTAATGCGCCCGAACAAACCGGCGCCGGCGGCCTCGCCGACGACGCCGGCTTCCGCACGGGCGAGCCCGCGCCGCACGCGGCCGCCGATCCGCGCAACGCCTACCCCTCGGGCGGCTGCCAGCCCGTCTCCCGTGCCCACGCGTGTGCGGCCTCCGCCTCCGCGTCGAACCACGGTTCCTTCGCCTCCGCGTAGCCCGCCACGTCCGGGTGCTCCGCCGCCCATCGCAGCTTGGCCGCCGCATACTCGTCGCGAGCCGCCGGCACCGCGCGCAGGTGGTCGCGCATGAGCAGCGCGAAGCGCCAGCCCGGCGAGCCGGCCACCCGGACGTGCAGGTTGACGCTGCGGCCCGGGTCCGCGTTGCCGTGCAGCCGCTTCGGCCAGGTCTTGCCCGGCATGCCACGCGCGTTGTCGTACCACTCCCCCGCGCGACGCGGCAGGCCCGCGTACCGGAGTGCCTCCGCGAGCCGGTCGGCCTCCGCGAGCGTGGGCACCGCCAGCATCAGATCCAGCAGGTCCTTGGCCGGCAGGCCGGGCACGGCCGTCGATCCGATGTGGGTGACGTCGGCCTCGCCGCCGAGCTGCGGCCGCAGCGCGTGCCGGATCCGGTCGATCACCCGGGCCGCCTGCCGCGGCCAGGTCGGATCCGGGGGTACGAGGTGCAGCGCGCTCTCCGCGGGGGCGTGCCGGCCGAGTCGCAGATTTTTCTCGTACGGGCGGAGCCGGTCCTGCCACAGCCGTTCGACCCGGGCATCCAGCTCGTCGAGGCCCGCGTCGTTGCGCAGCACCACGTCCGCCGCGTCCCGCCGGACCGCGTCATCGGCCTGGGCGGCGATCCGGGCGGCCGCCTGCTCCTCGCTCATGCCACGGGTGGTCATCAGCCGCCGGGTGCGCACCGCCGGGTCCGCGTCGACCACGACGACCAGGTGGTACGACGCCGCCAGCCCGGTCTCGACCAGCAGCGGGACGTCGTTGACCACGATCGCGTCCGGGGCGGCGGCCGCGGTCAGTTCCGCCGTACGGGCTCGGACCCGGGGATGGATGATCCCCTCGAGCCGGCGCCGGGCCGTCTCGTCGCCGAAGACCCGCGCGCCCAGCGCGGGGCGGTCGAGCTCACCGCCGGGGCCCACCACCTCGGCGCCGAACGCCGCGACGACCGCCGCCAGGCCGTCGGTGCCGGCCGCGACCACCTCGCGGGCCAGCACGTCCGCGTCGATGAGCACGGCGCCGCGGGCGGCCAGGCGCTGGGCGACCGCGCTCTTGCCCGCGCCGATTCCTCCGGTGAGACCCACCTTCAACACGCGGCAAGTATGCCGAAGGGCCGCCCACGATCGAAATCGCGGACGGCCCCTCGGACCGGATCAGCTAGCTACGAGCTGGACTCAGCTCTTGCCGCCGGCGAGCTTCTCGCGCAGAGCGGCGAGCGCCTCGTCGGTGGCCAGGGTGCCGGCCGGCTCCTCCGCCGCGCGCGCCGGACCCGAGGACGTGCTCGAGGACGACGACGAGGTGGCGGTGGAGGTGGACGACGAGGTGGTCACGCCACCTGCCGGAGCCGGGTTGAGCGCGGCCTCGGCGTCGGCTTCGCGGGACGCCTGCACCTGCTTGGTGTGGGCCTCCCAGCGCTCGCGGGCGTCGGCGTACTGCTTCTCCCACGTCTCGCGCTGCTTGTCGAAGCCGTCGAGCCACTCACCCGTCTCGGGGTCGAAGCCCTCCGGGTAGATGTAGTTGCCCTCGTTGTCGTACGTCGCCGCCATGCCGTAGAGGGTCGGGTCGAAGTGCTCCTCGCCCTCGACGAAGTTCTCGTTGGCCTGCTTGAGCGACAGCGAGATCCGGCGACGCTCGAGGTCGATGTCGATGACCTTGACCATGACGTCGGAGCCCACCTGGACGACCTGCTCGGGCAGCTCGACGTGCCGCTCGGCCAGCTCGGAGATGTGCACCAGGCCCTCGATGCCGTCGTCCACGCGGACGAACGCACCGAACGGAACCAGCTTGGTGACCTTGCCCGGCACGATCTGGTTGATCGCGTGGGTCCGGGCGAACTGGCGCCACGGGTCTTCCTGGGTCGCCTTCAGCGACAGCGAGACGCGCTCGCGGTCCAGGTCGACGTCGAGCACCTCGACCTCGACCTCCTGGCCGACCTCGACAACCTCGGACGGGTGGTCGATGTGCTTCCAGGAGAGCTCGGAGACGTGCACCAGGCCGTCCACGCCACCCAGGTCCACGAAGGCACCGAAGTTGACGATGGAGGACACGACGCCCTTGCGGACCTGGCCCTTCTGCAGCTTGTTGAGGAACTCGGTGCGAACCTCGGACTGGGTCTGCTCGAGCCAGGCGCGGCGGGACAGGACCACGTTGTTGCGGTTCTTGTCCAGCTCGATGATCTTGGCTTCGAGCTCACGGCCCACGTACGGCTGGAGATCGCGCACGCGGCGCATCTCGACCAGGGACGCGGGGAGGAAGCCACGGAGGCCGATGTCGAGGATGAGGCCGCCCTTGACGACCTCGATGACGGAGCCGCGCACGACGCCGTCGTCCTCCTTGATCTTCTCGATGGTGCCCCAAGCGCGCTCGTACTGCGCGCGCTTCTTCGAGAGGATCAGGCGACCTTCCTTGTCCTCCTTGGTGAGGACGAGGGCTTCGATGTGGTCACCGACCGACACCACTTCCGCGGGGTCCACGTCGTGCTTGATCGACAACTCGCGCGAGGGGATGACGCCCTCGGTCTTGTAGCCGATGTCGAGCAGGACCTCGTCCCGATCGACCTTGACGACGGTGCCTTCGACAATGTCGCCGTCGTTGAAGTACTTGATGGTCTCGTCGATGGCTGCGAGGAATGCTTCCTCCGAGCCGAGATCGTCGACGGTGACCCTGTTGGCGCTCGAGGTGGCCTCGATGCTGCTCGTCATGTGGACTGTTGCTCCGAACGGATGGTGTCGTGGTGTCTCTACGCGCCCCGCGGAACCGACGGCGGACACAGCACGAACATCCGGTGATCACGACAACTAAGGTCAGATCAAGCGAGCAGAATCATGCTGGGACCGACGACTTGCGGAACCTGCTCCCTGCCGAGGCACACGATCCGCGAGTGCATCGACTAGCTTACCGTGCGCATTACCACAGGTTGCAAGGCCTCCTGATGACCGAGGCACATTGTTCCCGCGGAACCCCTTCTGGCGGTCGTTTTGTGCCGTTTTGTGAGTTCAGCGAGCCGCCGGGGAGCCGCCGGGGGAAAGTGTCGTACGGTCCCCGTACCGTTTGAAGGGTGATCGAAGCGCAACCATCCCCCTCGGCCGGCACCCTGCGCCGGGCGGTGACCGACGACGAGAGCCGGGTCGCGAGCCGGCACTGGTGGGACCTGGACGCCGACGACTACCAGGACGAGCACGGGTCGTTCCTGGGCGACGTCGACTTCGTCTGGTGCCCCGAGGGCGTGCGCGAGGCGGAGGCCAGGCTGCTCGGCGAGGTCCGCGGCAAACGGATCCTGGAGCTGGGCGCGGGAGCCGCGGCCGGGGCCCGCTGGCTGGACGGACAGGGCGCCGACCCGGTCGCGCTGGACCTCTCGGCGGGCATGCTGCGGCACGCGCGCGCGGCAGCCGAGCGTTCCGGGGTACGGGTGCCGCTGGTCCAGGCGGACGCGCTGGCCCTGCCGTTCGCGACGTCCTCGTTCGACGTGGTCTGCACGGCGTTCGGCGCGATCCCGTTCGTGGCGGACTCGGCCGCGGTGATGCGCGAGGTGGCCCGGGTGCTCAAGCCCGGCGGCAAATGGGTGTTCTCGCTCACCCACCCGATGCGCTGGATCTTCCTCGACGAGCCGGGCGAGGACGGCCTGCTGGCGGTGCACCCCTACTTCGACCGCCGGCCCTACGTGGAGCAGGACGAGACCGGCAAGCCGAGCTACGTCGAGCAGCACCGCACCCTCGGCGACCGGATCCGCGAGCTGGTCGCCGCGGGTTTTGTGCTGACCGACCTGATCGAGCCGGAATGGCCGGCCGGCCACGAGCAGATCTGGGGCCAGTGGAGCCCCCTGCGCGGCAGGCTGTTCCCGGGCACCGCGATCTTCGTGAGTTACTTGCCCTCCTAGCCGGGTAATCGCAGCTCATGGCACATGACAAGGACCTCAGCAAGGGCACCGGGGTGTCCTGGAGCAGCCACGGCCACACGGTTGAGGGCACGGTGGAGCAGAAGCTCACCAAGCGCACGGAGGCGGCGGGCCGCACGGTCGACGCCTCGCCGGACGACCCGCAATACAAGGTCAAGAGCGCGAAAACCGGCCGCGAGGCAGTGCACAAGCCGGAGGCGCTGCACCGTGACTGAGATGTACGAGGAATTCCGCACGGCGGTGAACATGACGGCGGGCGAGCTGGAGAAGTGGCTGAAGTCGCAGGAGTCCCGCGAGGTCGGCCAGAAGAAGTCGCAAGGCGCGGAATCCGTCGGCCACGACTCGGGCCGGAAGATCATCAAGCTCCTGCACACTCGAAAGGGTGACTTGACGGAGGCGGACGAGGCCCACATGCGCAAGGTGACCGGCTATGTCCACCGGCATCTGGCCCAGCGCCCGCCGGGGGACGTCACGGAGACGAAGTGGCGGTATTCGCTGATGAACTGGGGTCACGACCCGCTGAGGAAGTGAAGCCGGGCTTGCTGCTGCGGTTCGGGGTTGAGTCCCGGCTCTGGTGGCCTCGGCGGCTTGGGCAGCGGCGGCTGTTGATGTCGGCCCGGCCCGCCGGGCATCCGGGCTCGGCCGTCAAGCTGTGCGCGCTCGGTATGGGACTTGGTGTTCTCAAGGCCCCGGGCACGGCGGTGGCTGAGTACCTCAGCGCCATCGTTGCCGCCCGGTCGCTCTCGCTGCCCCTTGGAGCGTGGAGGGGCCTGTGGCACGTTATCGCTGGCCCGGGGCGTTCACTAACCGACCGGGCATTCCCCCGCGTGTGCGCAGCACTTCCTTGCCGGCCCGCTGACCGGTCGGGCTCTCGTCGCGGGTCCGTGGGCGTCGCCATCGGCCCGCCAACGCCTCATCGGGTTGGCGGTGGCGCCTCGTCGCCGCCCATGGCTGGTCGAGGGGCACCCGGGACGTGACATCGCCTGGTCTGGGACGCCTCGTCACTGGCCGGGGAGCCTCGGCACTGCCCGCTGGTCCCTCGCTGGTGGCCGGCGGCGCCTGGCGGTGACCCTGGCACCTCGCCGGCAGCCCATGGCCTGCAGCGGCACCTGATCCGAGGCCCTGACACCTCACCGACGGCTGGAGACTCCGGCAAGTAGCCCTCGCACCTCACCGTCACGCGGTGGCACCGGATCCGACGCCCTGATACCGGACCGACGGCCAGCGGCGCCCGGTCAGTGGCTTACGGACGGCCGATTGCACCCGGGCGGTGACGCTGACCTCGCCGGTAGCCGACGGCGCCCGGTCAGCGGCCTAGACACCCTGACGGACGGCCGGTTGCACCAGGGCAGTGACCCTGACCACGCCGGTAACCGACGGCACCTGATCGACGGCCCATCCACCTCGCCGATAGCCGACGGCATCCGATCGACGGCCCACGCACCTCGCCGATAGCCGACGGCACCCGATCAGCGGCCCATGCACTTCGCCGGTCGCCCGTGGCAGGCCAGCGGCACCTCGTCGGTGGCCTCAAGCACTTCATCGGTGGCCGAATGGCATCTGTTCACTGGCCGTTGGAGCCCGTTACTTGCCCTGGCATCCGTCGGCCGCCCGCCGTGGCACCGCCCGGCCGCCCGCCGTGGCACCGCCCGGCCGGCGCGTTCCCCTGAGCAGCGACGACGACCTGCCGATCCGGCGGCTGGTCAGACTCCGGCGGAGACGGTGCTGACGTCGAGCAGGCCGGCGAGCAGGGCCAGCGCCGCCGGCACCAGCCGGTAGTAGACCCAGGTGCCGCGGCGGTCGCTGTCGACCAGGCCTGCTTCGCGGAGCACCTTGAGGTGGTGGGAGATGGTCGGACCGGTCAGCTTGAACGAGCCGGTGAGGTCGCAGACGCATACCTCGCCTCCGCCCGCCGAGGCGATCATCGACAGCAGCCGGAGCCGCACCGGATCGCCCAGCGCCTTGAACATCGGCGCGAAGGCATGTGCCTGGTCGGCGTCGAGCGACCGGCGGACAACGGGCGCCCAGGCGCTTGACGACGATGTCGTCTCTGTCGCAGAACTCGGCATCAGCCCACCCTTGCAAATCGAAGCAAGTCTCGGCTTCGGCCATCCCGCTGGCGACTCCGCAGGGCCAGCCGCCGGTAGCGCACAGCCAGAATGCATTACCCAGCAACGGAATCCGGGACATCGCCTCGACAACCGGCGCGCTCCGGACAGCTGCGGATTCCGAGGTGGACGGTGCAGCTGGCGCCACCAAAGACATCGAGGACGGCCTCTTGCTCCCCCGGAACCGCCCGAAGGGGCAACCATGCGGCCAGGACGGCACCCGAGCAAGAACGTGGCCTGAGTCACTCGCCGAGTGTCCGAAGCCATCCAGGGGGCAGGCCCGCACCCGCAGAATCTCTCGACCCGCCGCCGCGAGCGACCCGACAACCGAACCACCGCAGGCCTCGGGCCGCTCACACCAACCGGACCGCCGACAAACCTGCAAACCCCGGCAAAGCGCCAGGCTGCGACCCGGCAGAGAACGCCAAACCGCAACCCCAACCAAACGCGCCGGACCAGACCACCGCACCCCGGCCAGGCCGCGCCACACCGCAACATCGGGCCGCGCCACACCGCGCAAGATCAGGCCGCGCCACACCGCGCAAGATCAGGCACAGTAACCCGCAGTCTGACGTTGCCGAGCACGGTGAGCCGCGCCCGACCAGACCGCGCCAGACCAGGCACAGTAACCGGCAGTCTGACGTTGCCGAGCACGGTGAGCCGCACCGGACCGAGCCAGACCAGACCGCGGCTGACCGAGCCAGACCAGACCGAGCCAGACCAGACCGCGGCAGACCAGACGCGGCAGACCGAGCCAGACCAGACCGCGGCAGACCGCGGCAGGCCAGACCGCGGCAGACCGCACCCCGGCAGGAAGCATCAGCGGACGACCTACCGGAAGGTCGTCGAGCAGAGCGGCGACGGCAACGTCCCCATCGGACGATGCGCCTGGACCCAGGAAACGATCATCGCCGACAGAACCAGCCACCCACCCACCGCCGGCTCCCCCGAAGCCGAGGAACGCCCGCAGGATCCGGGCTGCGGAACCCCAGCCAGCCCATCTCACGCGACCGGAGGCCGGCAAGGTCACCTGAGGGGCGGGCAACGGCTACCAGGCCCGAACCGGGCCGGGCCGGGCCGGAGCACCGGGCCGCGACCAAAGTCAGGCTTGGGGGCGGGGGTGGCCCACGCAGGGACCAAGCCTGATCGCCCGGAGTGGGTCACCCCCGCCCCCAAGCCCCTCATGCAATCAGCGTTACCAGAGCGATCCAGGACCTCAGTGATCGGCCCCGTTCCAGTCCTGGCCGACCCCGACGGACACCTCCAGCGGTACCGACAGCGGATAAGCCCCGCCCATCTCCTGTCGCACCAGCGCCTCCAACGCTTCCCGCTCTCCCGGGGCCACGTCGAACACCAGCTCGTCGTGCACCTGGAGCAGCATGCGGGAGGTCAGGCCGGCCGTGCGCAGGGCTGCGTCGACGCGGAGCATGGCGACCTTGATGATGTCTGCCGCTGAGCCCTGGATCGGGGCGTTCAGGGCCATGCGTTCGGCCATCTCGCGGCGCTGGCGGTTGTCGCTGCTCAGGTCCGGCAGGTAGCGGCGGCGGCCCAGGATCGTGGCCGTGTAGCCGTCCTGGACCGCTCGGCGGACCACGGCCTGCAGGTAGTCGCGGACGCCGCCGAAGCGTTCGAAGTATTCGTCCATCAGCGTGCGGGCTTCGTCCGTCGAGATGGTGAGCTGGTTCGACAGGCCGAAGGCGCTCAGGCCGTAGGCGAGGCCGTAGTTCATCGCTTTGATCTTGCGGCGCTGGTCGGGGACGACCTCCTCGACCGGGACGTGGAAGACCGACGAGGCGGTGGCCGCGTGGAAGTCGGCGCCGGAGTTGAAGGCCGCGATCAGGGCCTCGTCGCCGGACAGGTGCGCCATGATGCGCATCTCGATCTGGCTGTAGTCGGCCGTCATCAGCGACTCGAAGCCCGCGCCGACCACGAACGCGCGGCGGATGCGGCGGCCCTCGGCGGTGCGGATCGGGATGTTCTGCAGGTTCGGGTCCGTCGAGGACAGCCGGCCGGTCGCCGCGACCGTCTGGTTGAACGTCGTGTGGATGCGGCCGTCGTCGGAGACCGACTTGAGCAGGCCGTCCACTGTCGACTTGAGCTTGGCCACGTCGCGGTGCCGCAGCAGGTGCTCCAGGACCGGGTCGCCGGTCTGGGCGAACAGGCTCTGCAGCGCGTCGGCGTCCGTGGTCCAGCCGGACTTGATCTTCTTGGTCTTGGGCAGGTTGCGCTCGTTGAAGAGGATCTCCTGGAGCTGCTTGGGTGAGCCCAGGTTGAACTCGCGGCCGACCACCTCGTGCGCCGCCTGCTGGGCCGCCTTGACCTCCGCGGCGAAATGCGCCTCCAGCTCCGACAGGTATTCCGTGTCGGCGGCGATGCCCACGTGCTCCATCTCGCCGAGCACGATCGCCAGCGGCTGCTCCACCTCGGCGAGCAGGCGCTGCGAGGCGCCGTCGTCGCGGGACAGCTCCTCGGTGATGGTGTCGGCCAGGTCGAGGGTGGCACGGGCGCGGAGCATGACGTTCTGCTCCACCCCGCCCTCGTTTTCGCCGAGGCCGTCCAGGGTGAGCTGGCCGGTCTCCGGGGCATCGACGCGCAGCTCGCGCTTGAGGTAGCGCAGCGCCAGGTCGGTCAGGTCGTAGGCACGCTGGTCGGGCTTGGCCAGGTAGGCCGCCAGGGCGGTGTCGACGCGGACGCCGGACAGGCTCCAGCCGTGCGCGCGGAAGGCGAGCATGGCCGGCTTGGCCTCGTGGATCACCTTGGGCCGCTGCGGGTCGGCCAGCCACGCGGCGACCGCGCGGTCGTCGGCCTCCTCCAGCGTGCTGGGGTCGAACCAGGCGGCCGGGCCGTCACCGGTGGCGACCGCGATGCCGGTCAGCTCGCCGGTGCCGCGGCCGAAGCGGCCGGTCACCGCGACGCCGACCGGCGCCGCGCCGGCGTGGGTGGCCAGCCAGCCGGCGACCTGGCCGGCGCCCAGGATCGTGCCCTCCAGGTCGAAGCCGGACTCGGCCTCGGGCTCGACGGCGTCCAGGTACGAATACAGCCGCTCGCGCAGCACCCGGAACTCGAGCGCGTCGAAGACCTGGTGCACGGCCTCGCGGTCCCAGCCCTGCCACCTGACGTCCTCGGGGCGCAGCGGCAGCTCGAGGTCGCAGACCAGGGCGTTGAGGTCGTAGTTGCGCATGACCTCGGCCAGGTGCGCGCGCAGGCTCTCGCCGGCCTTGCCCTTGATCTCGTCGACGTGCGCGATGATCCCGTCCAGGCCGCCGTACTGGAGGATCCACTTGGCGGCGGTCTTGTCGCCGACGCCGGGCACGCCGGACAGGTTGTCGCTGGACTCGCCGACCAGCGCGGCCTTGTCGCGGTAGAGGTGCGGCGGCACGCCGTACTTGGTCTCGATGGCCTCGGGGGTCATCCGCCAGACCTCGGACACGCCGCGGACCGGGTAGAGGATCGTGGTGTGCTCGCCGGCCAGCTGGAACGCGTCGCGGTCGCCGGTGGAGATGATCACCTCCATGCCGGCTGCGCGGGCCTGGGTGGAGAGCGTGGCGATCACGTCGTCGGCCTCGTAGCCGGGTTTCTCCACCACCGGGATGCGCAGCGCCTCGAGCACCTCCTTGACCAGGCTGACCTGGCCCAGGAAGGGTTTCGGCGTCTCGGCGCGGCCGGCCTTGTAGTCGGCGTACTTCTCGGTGCGGAACGACACCCGGGAGACGTCGAAGGCGACCACGATGTGCGTGGGCTTCTCATCCCGCAACATGTTGATCAGCATCGAGGTGAAGCCGAACACGGCATTGGTGTGCTGGCCCGTCTGCGTCGAGAAATTCTCCGCCGGCAGCGCGAAGAAAGCGCGGTAGGCCAGCGAGTGCCCGTCGAGCAGCAGCAAGCGGGGGGTCTGGGCGTCGTCACTCACGTCGCTGAACTCTAGTCCCGACGTACGACAAGAACCGGGACCGCCCCGCCTGCTTTACAGCACCTTGCTGAGGAATGCCTTGGTTCGTTCTTGCTGCGGATTGCCGATGACCTCGCGCGGGGGCCCCTGCTCGACCACGACGCCGCCGTCCATGAAGATCAGCGAGTCGCCCACCTCGCGGGCGAAGCCGATCTCGTGGGTCACCACGACCATGGTCATGCCGTCCCGGGCCAGGTCCTTCATCACGTCCAGGACCTCGCCGACCAGCTCGGGGTCGAGCGCGCTGGTGGGCTCGTCGAAGAGCATCAGCTTGGGCCGCATGGCCAGCGCCCGGGCGATCGCGACCCGCTGCTGCTGCCCGCCGGAGAGCTGGCTGGGGTAGTTGTCCCGCTTCTCCCCCAGGCCGACCCGGTCGAGCAGGGCCACGGCCCGGTCCCGGACCTCACCCTTGTTCTCCCGCTTGACCCGGCAGGGCGCCTCCATGACGTTCTGCAGCACGGTCATGTGCGGGAAGAGGTTGAACCGCTGGAACACCATGCCGATGGCCCGGCGCTGCGCGGCGACCTCCTTCTCCTTGAGCTCGTGCAGCTTGCCGCCGCGCTCGGTGTAACCGATCAGGTCGCCGTCCACGAAGATCCGGCCGGCGTTGATCTTCTCCAGGTGGTTGATGCAGCGCAGGAACGTCGACTTGCCCGAGCCGGAGGGCCCGAGCACGCAGCAGACCTCGCCGGACCGCACCACCAGATCGATGCCCTTGAGCACCTCGAGCGAACCGAACGACTTGTGCACGTTCTCGGCCCGCACCATCTCGACGGCATCCGAAAGATCAAAATCCTTTTCCGGTACGGCGTCGGCAGCCCGGCCAGAAGCAACACCGTCCCCCACCGGCACACGAGATCCGCCAGTGGCCGAAGCCGCCCCGCCCGGCTCCCCGGCAACCGGCGCATCAGGCGCCGGCGTGCCGTCGCCAGCCGCTGTGGCACCGGGCTCAGCAGGGGCGTCCGCCGCAGGCATGGGATCCGGCGGCGGGACTGTCGGGTTCGGGTTCAGAGCCGAGGGCTGGTCGGGCGGCGATGCGTCTGCTGCGGTCGTACCGTCGGGTTTTGTCATAGCTTGCCCCCTTCCGCCGTGGGCAGCGCGCCGCCCTGCTCGGCCGTCAGGCCGCTGAGCCGCATCCGGGCCCGCCCGGCCGCGCCGTAGCCGCGGCTGAAGTACCGCTCCACGAAGAACTGCACGACCATCAGCACGCTGCAGATGATCAGATACCAGAGGCAGGCCGCGATCAGCACGGGCAGCACGATGAACGTGCGCGAGCTGATCGCCTGCAGCTGGAAGAACAGCTCGAAGGTCACCGGCACGAACGCCACCAGCGACGTGTCCTTGACCATCGCGATGGTCTCGTTGCCGGTCGGCGGGACGATCACCCGCATCGCCTGCGGCAGCACGATGCGGCGCAGCACCTGCCCGCGCGACAGGCCCAGCGCCGCGGCCGCCTCGGACTGGCCCTCGTCCACGGACTGGATGCCGGCCCGGACGATCTCGGCCATGTAGGCGGCCTCGGACAGGCCCAGCGCCAGCACGCCGGCCAGGAAGCCGGAGAGCAGGTCGGTGGCCTTGATGCTGTAGAACTGCGCGTTCAGGTCGTTGATCCCGAACAGGTTGCCGATCTGCTGGTCGAACGGCAGGCCGAAGCCGATCCGCTCCCAGAGGATGCCCAGGTTGCCGAAGAGGATGGCCAGCACCAGCCGGGGCACCGCCCGGAACACCCAGGTGTAGATGAACGCGACGCTGGACAGGATCGGGTTCGTGGACAGCCGCATGATCGCCACCACGATGCCGAGCCCGACACCGATGAGCATCGCCAGCACCGTCAGCAGCAGCGTGCCGCGCAGGCCCTCGAGCACCGGGCCGGTGAACATCGCGCCGCGCTTGCCCTCGCCCATGCTGACGAAGATGAAGGACCAGTTGAACCGTTCGTTCGTGAAGATCAGGTGGAGGAACATGGCGGTGAGCACGGCCAGGACCGCGATCGCCACCCAACGCCCGGGGTGCCGGACGGGCACGGCCTTGATGGCCTCGGGTCGTGCCCGTCCGGACTGTGTCTCCGTCGTCATTGCCGCGGTCAGGAGACCTGCGGGTTGACAGCCGGGTCGGTGATGCCGCCGGCCTCGACGCCCCACTTGGTGAGGATCGTCTTGTACGTGCCGTCGGCGATCAGCGCCTCCAGCGCCAGCTCGAGCGCGCCGCCGAAGTCGGCCTGCGCCTTCGGCAGGACGTAGCCGTACGGTGCCGAGTCGTAGATGTCGCCGACCAGGGCCAGCTGGCCGTTGGTCTGCTTCACCGCGTACGCGCCGACCGGCGAGTCCGCCAGCATGGCCTCGTCCTTGCCCGAGACGACCGCGTTGGTGGCGTCCGCCTGGGACTGGTACTGGTCGATCGTGATCTTCGGCTTGCCGGCGTCCGTGCACTTCTTCGACCGTGCGGTGACGTCGTCGAGCTGCACGGTGCCGACCTGCACGGCGACCTTCTTGCCGCAGGCGTCGTCCGGGTTGATCGTCGCGCCGGCCTTGGCCGCCCACTGGGTGCCCGCGGAGAAGTAGGAGACCATGGTGGCCTCCTTCTCCCGCTCGGCGTTGATGGTGAACGACGAGACGCCGACGTTGTACTTGCCCGAGGTCACGCCCGGGATGATCGCGTCGAACTTCGCCGACTGCCACTCGGTGGTCAGGCCGAGCTTCTGCGCGACGGCGTTGAAGAGGTCGACGTCGAAGCCGATGACGGTCTTGCCGTCGGCGTCGAGGTACTCGTTCGGCGCGTACGTGGAGTCCGTACCGATGATGAGCTTGCCGGCCGCCTTGATCTCGGCCGGCACCTTGTCGGCCAGCGAGGTGTCGGCGGAGGCCGACGGCACCGGAGCGCCAGAGCCGGTGCCGGTGCCGTCCGACTCCTCACCGCAGGCGGTCAGGGAGACGGTCATGGCGAACGCGGCGGTCAGGCCCACGATCGCGCGCCGCAAAGGGGTGGTGCGGAACATCGTCGTCAACTCCTCAAAAGGTGTTCAAGTGCCTCAGGCGACGCCGAGGTAGGCGTCCTTGACCGAGGGGTCGGTGAGCAGTTCGGCGCCGGTACCGGACTTGACGATCTCGCCGGTCTCCAGCACGTACGCCCGGTGTGCCCGGGACAGTGCCTGCTGGGCGTTCTGTTCAACCAGCAGCACGGTCGTGCCCTGCTGGTTGATCTCGACGACGATGTCGAAGATCTGCTGGATCAACATCGGCGCCAGACCCATCGACGGCTCGTCGAGCAGCAGCAGCTTGGGCCGGCTCATCAGCGCCCGGCCGACCGCGAGCATCTGCTGCTCGCCGCCGGACATGGTGCCGCCGACCTGCTTCTCGCGCTCCTTGAGCCGCGGGAACAGCGTGAAGACCCGGTCCAGATCCTCGTTGATCTCGGCCCGGTTGCGCCGCGTGTAGGCGCCCATCTCCAGATTCTCGCGCACCGACATGCCCGGGAAGATGCCCCGGCCCTCCGGCGACTGCGAGACACCGCGGACGACCCGCAGGTCGGCGCGCAGCTTGGTGATGTCCTCGCCGTTGAACGTGATCGTCCCCTGGGCCACCGGGCGCAGCCCGGAGATGGCCCGCATGGTCGTGGACTTGCCCGCGCCGTTCGCGCCGATCAGGGCGACGATCTCGCCCTCGCCGACGGTCAGGCTGATGCCGTGCAGGGCCTGGATGCGCCCGTACAGCAGCGTGACGTCCTTCAGCTCAAGAAGCATCGGCTGGCACCCCCAGGTAAGCGGCGATCACGGCCGGGTTGTCCCGCACCTCGGCGGGCGTACCCTCGGCGATCTTCTTGCCGAACTCCAGCACCACGATCCGGTCGGTCACGCCCATCACCAGGCGCATGTCGTGCTCGATCAGCAGCACCGTCACCCCGCTGTCGCGGATCTTGCGGATCAGCGCGAGCAGGTCCGCCTTCTCCGCCGGGTTGAAGCCGGCGGCCGGCTCGTCCAGGCACAACAGCGTCGGGTTGGTCGCCAGCGCCCGGGCGATCTCGAGGCGCCGCTGCTCGCCGTACGACAGGTTGCGGGCGACCTCGCCCGCGCGCTGCTCGATGCCGACGAAGCGGAGCAGCTGGTACGACCGGTCGCGGCCGGTGCGCTCCTCGTTGCGGTGCCGGGGCAGCCGGAACAACGCGGCGATGACGCTGGTCTTGTGGTGGGCGTCCGCGCCCACCATCACGTTCTCCAGAGCGGTCATCTCCGGGAACAGCCGCACGTTCTGGAACGTGCGGGCGATCCCGCCGCGGGTGATCTCGTGCTTCTTCTTGCCGACGATCGACTCACCCTGGAACCGGATGGCGCCGCTGGTCGGCCGGTAGACGCCGGTCATCGCGTTGAAGCAGGTGGTCTTGCCGGCGCCGTTCGGGCCGATCAGACCGAAGATCTCGCCCTTGCGCAGGCTGAAACTGACCTCGTTGAGCGCCACGACGCCGCCGAAACGCAGCGTGACGTTGTCGACCTCGAGCAGGACGTCGCCGGCGGGCTTGGCCGGGGTCCTGTCCTTGGGCCCGGCCTGGTCGACGGGACCCGCATTGGCCGCGTCGGCCTCCTGCGGAGTCTCGATATGCGGCTCACTCAATGGGAGCCACCTCCTTCTCGCGGTCCTTGAGCTCCATCGCCCGGCGCCGGCTGGGGATCAGGCCCTGCGGGCGGAAGATCATGATCGCGATGATCACCGCGCCGAAGATGGCGAACCGGAAACCGAACAGGTCGGTGTGCCAGAT
Organism: Actinoplanes sp. NPDC049599; assembly: GCF_044465625.1. Classification (NCBI taxonomy): domain Bacteria; kingdom Bacillati; phylum Actinomycetota; class Actinomycetes; order Micromonosporales; family Micromonosporaceae; genus Actinoplanes; species Actinoplanes sp. NPDC049599. The sequence goes on along the minus strand of NZ_JBITLX010000009.1, from coordinate 97,062 downwards.
CGGGTCCTCGATGCCGCGCAGCCGGTCCGGGATGTACGAGATGAGCGCGCCACCCAGGATCGCACCGGCGATGTTGCCGGAACCACCCATGACCACGCCGGCGAGCACCAGGATCGAGAACTGCAGCACGAACGTCTGCGAGTTCATGAAACCCTGCTGGCCGGCGAACATCACGCCGCCCAGGCCGCCGATGAACGCGCCGATCGCGAACGCCCACAGCTTGTACTTGACCGTCCGCACACCCATGATCTCGGCGGCTTCCTGGTCCTCGCGGATCGCCAGCCAGGACCGGCCGACCCGGCTGTTGTCCAGGTTACGCACCCCGAAGATGACCAGGATGATCACCGCGAGGCCCAGCCAGTAGTACGGGATCGCGTCGGCCACGCCGAAGATCGGCTTGCCGTCGGAGAACTCACCCGGCGGGTGCGGGATGTCCGAGAAGCCCCGGTCACCACGCAGCGTCTCGGTGCTCGTCGCCACGATCCGGATGATCTCCGCGAAGCCCAGCGTCACGATGGCCAGATAGTCACCGCGCAACCGCAGGGTCGGATAACCCAGCACCAGACCCGACAGCATCGCCACCGCGAGGCCGATCGGCACCGCGGCCAGCCAGCCCCACTCGGTGCGCAGCACGCTGTCCGGCGAGGCCAGCAGCGCGACCGTGTAGGCGCCGACGGCGAAGAAGCCGACGTAACCCAGGTCGAGCAGGCCGGCGAAACCGACCACCACGTTCAGGCCCAGGGCCAGCAGCACGTAGTAGGACATGTTGAACAGCGCGCTCGGCCAGTCGATGCCCTGCGTGACGATCTGCGGGCCGATCAGCGGGATCTCGCCCACGTACGGCAGCAGGAACGCCAGCGCGGCGAAGACCACGCCCAGCACGATCCGGACCGCCTTGGGCTGACGGCCGTACCAGCCGCGTACCGCCTCGCCCCGGCTCACCTTCTTCGGCGGCTGCGCCGCCGACGTTGCTCCAGTCGCCTCGGTCATGCCCTCGCCCTTCCGAGAGACTCGCCCAGCAGGCCCGTCGGACGGACCAGCAGGATCAACACGAGCAGCACGAACGACGCGGCGTGCAGCCACTCGGTGCCGAACAGCGATGCCGCGTAGTTCTGCAGCACACCCAGCAGCAGGCCGCCGAGCAGCGCGCCGCGCAGGTTGCCGATACCACCGAGCACCGCGGCCGTGAACGCCTCGATGCCCAGCAGGAAGCCGGCGTCGAACCGGGTGACACCGATCTTCAGGTCGTACATGACCGCCGCGATACCGGCCATCAGGCCGCCCAGCAGGAAGACCAGGGAGATCACGCGGCTCTTGTTCACGCCCATCAGCGCCGCGCTGTCCGGGTTCTGCGCCACGGCACGGATGCCACGGCCCAGCCGGGAACGGTTGATGAAGCGGTCGAGCACGAACATCATCACGAGCGCCAGCACGATGATCAGAATCTGCAGATTCGTCACATGCATGTTGCCGATCACGAAGACGTCGCGTGGCTGGATCAGCGGCGGCACACCCTTGATGTTGCGCTGGGTCATGACGCCGACGGTCTCGGAGATGAACAGGGACGCGCCGATGGCGGTGATGAGGAACGCGAGCGGCGGCGCGTTGCGCTTCCGCAGCGGCCGGTAGGCCACCAGTTCCACACCCAGTGCGGTGATACCGGAGACGACGATCGCCGCCACCAGTCCCAGCAACAGCAGGCCGATGACGCCGGCGACGGAGGGGGTTGCCGAGTTCTGGTCGAGCCCGAAGAAGCCCCAGACGACGAGGCAGGCGTACGAGCCGAGCAGGAAGACCTCGGAGTGCGCGAAGTTGATCAGGCGGAGGACGCCGTAGACCAGGGTGTAACCCAGGGCGAAGAGCGCGATGATCGCACCCTGGGCCAGGCCCGTGATCGTGAGCGGCCCGAAGTCCTGGATCAGACCGGAGAAGTTCACAAGGGGCTCCTGAAACGAGAAGGTCGGTGCGGCCGGAGATCATCCGGCCGCACCGGCCCTACGAGAAGTTGCTCAGTCGATCAGGCGGTCGGAACCTCTTGGTCCGCGAGCTGGTTGCCCGTCGCGTCGAACTTGAACGTCCAAACCTTGATGAAGCTCGGGTCGAGCTCACCCTTGTCGGTGAACTTGTAGGTGTTGGCGATGCCCTTGTACTCCACCGTCTTCAGGTAGGTGTTGAGCTTCTCCGGGGTGTTGTTGCCGGCGTCGATGCCCTGCAGCAGCAGGTTGGCGGCGTCGAACGCGACGTCGCTGTAGGTGCCGGCGTCGACGTTCCACTTCGCCTTGTAGTCGGTGACGAACGTGCCACCGGCCTTCTCCGGCGGGGAGCACGGGCAGGTGACGATGGTGCCGGTCGCGGCAGCGTTACCCGCGGCCTTGGCCAGGCCACCGTCCTTCATGCCGTCGCCGCCGACCAGCGTGCCCTTCCAGCCGGCCGTGGTGAGCGCCTTCCGGATCAGGCCGGCGTTCTGGTAGTAGCCGCCGTAGAACAGCACGGTCGCCTGCGAGGAGACGACCTTCTGGACCAGCGCCGAGAAGTCGGTCTGCTTGCCGTCGGCCTCGGTCTTGTCCTTGGCGACCACCGCGGTGCCGAGGGTCTTCTCGACCACCTCGGCCAGGCCGGCGCCGTACGCGGACTGGTCGTTCGCCACGAAGACCTTCTCGGCCTTCATGACGTCCTTGATGTAGTTGCCCGCGGCCGGGCCCTGCGCGTCGTCGTTCGCGACCGCGCGGTGGAACGTCTTCCAGCCGTTGGCCGTCAGCGAGACCCGCGTCGCCGACGGGGTGACGGACGGGATGCCCGCAGCCTCGAAGATCGGCACGGCAGCCTCGGACTCACCCGAGAACGGCGGGCCGACGATGCCCAGGATCTTCTTGTCGGCGACCAGGTTACGGGCCACACCGGGCGCCACACCCGGCTCGCCCTGAGAGTCGAACTTCGCGACCGTGATGCAGTCGGAGCCCTTCTTCTCGTTGAACTGGTTGATCGCGAGCTCGAAGCCCTGCTCGATGTTCACACCGAGGTTCGCCGAAGACCCCGTCAGGGCGCCAAAGTACGCGAGCTTGTAGCCGCAGTTGCCACTGGCCGTGTCATCACTGCCGCTGTCGCTGTTGCAAGCAGCAGCACCGGCGATGAGGCCGATAACGGCCAACCCGCCGATGGCACGTGCGAGAACCTGCCTCAAGGTTGGAACCCTCCTCCATACCGAACCCACCGAGCCACGGCCGGTCGATTGGCACTTGCGCACCGGCACGACACAACTGCGCCCGTCATGGGGCGGGACGCTATCCCACGATCCGGCACCGAAGTAAGTGTTCGCACGGGCATTCACCGAACCGTTACGTCCGGTGATCCCCCGCAGGAGAAGGTGTAACAAACAGGCAGTTCGCAGAGGTCAACGGTCACGGCGCGGGCGCGCCGGGGGTCTCCTCACCCTCCGCGAGAATCCGGTCGGCGACCTCACGCATCGTCATCCGGTGATCCATCGCGGTGCGCTGGATCCACTTGAACGCCTGCGGCTCGGTCATCGCGTACTTCGTCATCAGCTCGCCCTTGGCGCGCTCCACCGACTTGCGCGTCTCCAGCCGGTCGGTCAGCCCGGCCACCTCGGACTCCAGCGCGGAGATCTCCGAATACCGGGAGAGCGCGATCTCGATCGCCGGCACCAGGTCCGACTTCTGGAACGGCTTCACCAGGTAGGCCATCGCGCCGGCCGCGCGGGCCCGCTCGACCAGATCGCGCTGGCTGAACGCGGTCAGGATGACCACCGGCGCGATCCGCCCGCCGGCGATCCGCTCGGCGGCCGCCAGGCCATCCATGATCGGCATCTTGATGTCGAGGATGACGAGGTCCGGCGTGAGATCCTCGGCCAGCCGGACGGCGGTCTCGCCGTCACCGGCCTCACCGACGACGTCGTAGCCCTCCTCCACGAGCATCTCGGCCAGGTCCAGCCGGATGAGCGCCTCGTCCTCGGCGATCAGCACCCGCCTGCGCACGGCACCCGCCTGCGTGTCGGCCACGAACCCTTACCCCCAACGCTCGGCGAAGTCGCGACACCCGGGTATCTGGGTGCCACCGCCCTCAGCGTAGTGGGTAGGCTGTCTTCTGCTCAGCCTGGCGTGACCAACGTGATCTTCTTGTCCTCGTACTCCAACGGCAGAGAGAGTGGTCTCAAACACCACACAGTGTGGGTTCGAATCCCACCGAGGACACAAAACCTGTCGTACCCCCAGTCGATGATTCCATCGTGCATCCACCACATCTGCGCGAGCGCGCAATCTCCCTGAAATCCGCGGGCGTGCCGTTCACGGAGATCTACCGGACGCTCGGATTGTCCCGCAACACGGTGGCCGGCTGGCTCTACGGGGCGCGATACAAGATCAATTCTTTGCCGGACCGGCGCTGCCCGTTCTGCTCGGATCCGGCGCGCCCGATCGACCGCCCGGCGGACTACGCCTATCTGCTGGGCATCTACCTCGGCGACGGGCACCTGCTGACGACCTGCCGGGTGCCCCTGTTGAAGGTGGCATGCGACCTGCGCTACCCAGGGCTGATCACCGAGGCCGGACGGGCGATGCTGGCCTGCGGGGCCCGGGTGGTCGGGCATCAGATCCGGGACGGCCGCGACGACGTACGCTCCTCGTGGATGCACTGGCCCTGCCTGCTGCCGCAGCACGGGCCCGGAAAGAAACACGAGCGCGCCATTCGGCTCACCGATTGGCAACGGCAGGTGGTCGGCGCGTGGCCGGGCCGGCTGCTCCGCGGGCTTTTCCATTCCGACGGCTGCCGCACCGACAATCGAATAGTGCGGGCCGGGCGGACCTACCGCTATCCGCGCTATCTTTTCGTCAACGAATCCGCCGACATCATGGGCATCTGCCAGCAGGCTCTGGACGACGTGGGGGTGCGATGGCGGATGTGCCGGCGAAACCAACTGTCGGTCGCGCGCCGCGACGACGTCCGCGCACTCGACCAATACGTGGGACCGAAGCACTGACGGATGACCGGTAGCCCTCAGGGTGACGGTCCAAGCGGGCACCCGGCCACCCCGGGGCAATTCCGGGAAAGACCGGTTTGCCGGTCTCGCCGGGTGTTGTCATGGCAGTACCAGCACTGCCAGGAGGCTCCATGTTGTGGTCCGGCTCGTCGCCCCTGACCGTCGTCCGCGCCGGGATGTGGGGGTTTCTGCTGTTCGCGGGCGTGACGTGGCTGGCGATCGCCTGGAGCGTGCTGCGGCTCGAGCCCGCCGACCTGGTGGCCGTCGCCGGGCCGGTGATCCTGTTCGGGGCCGTGACCGAGGTCGTGCGCGCGCTGGCCGGCACCCGCACCTGGTGGCTGAACGCCGGCATGGCCGTGCTGTTCGCCGCCACCGGTGTGATCATGCTGCGGGACGGCGGCAGCTCGTGGACCACGCCGGCCGCGCTGATCGGCTGGTATCTGCTGGTGCGGGGCGCGGCGGACATCGCCATCTCGATGATGACGCGGGAGTCGGACCGGATCTGGGGTCTGCTCATGGTGGTCGGCCTGGTGGAGACCGGGCTGGGGTTCTTCTCGGCCAGCTCGTTCGTGCGTACTCCGGAACTGGTGGTCGTGGTGCTCGGCGGGGCCGCGCTGTCCCGCGGGATCGCCGACCTGGTCGCGTCGTTGCGGCTGCGGGAGGCCTCGGCCGCCGACCGGGCCGGGCGGCTGCTGGAGCTGCCCCCGGAGCGGGCCGTCGGCGTGGCCGGGTATTCGGCCGGGCTGACCGACTTTGAGACCGGGTCGCGGCCGCGCGCGACGGGGCCGCGGCACCGGGCGGTGCCCCGGGCCACGGCGACGGCGATGTCGGATCTGTCGGCGCCGGCGCCCGCACCGGTACGGGCGCAGCTGTCCCAGGAGCAGTCCGGCAGCTTCCACGACGAGGTGCTGCGGACCACGGCCGACCTCGACGCGATGCTGGCGCTGGCCGGGGTGACCGGCGCCGCGGTGCCGGGCGCGGGCACGCCGGCCGCGTTCGAGGAGCAGGTCGAGGTGCCGGACACCGCCGAGGGTGCGGAGCTGCAGGAGGCTGCCTCGGCCACCCGCCAGCAGGGCGCCGCCGAGACAGGTGCGGACTCCGGCCGGCAGCAGGCCACGGAGGCCGGCGCGCGCCGCCCGGCCGCCGGCCAGGCACACAGCGAAGGGCTGCCGTTGCTGGACCCGACGGCGAGGGTGTCGGAGGCGACCGGGACCAGCCTGGACGACACGTCGATCATCACGCGCAGCCGCTTGGTGGACTGACCCCGGCCGGCCGGTGCACTGCCGGCCGGTGCACTGCCGGCCGGTGCACTGCCGGCCGGTGCACGAGAGCTGTCCCCTGCCCCGTCGGTGGCGGGACCCGGAGAAACGGCCAGTCGCCGGGCCGGGGTCCCGCCCCGGCGGGGCCTTGCTCTTCCCGCCCGGCGGGGAGCAGGTTCTTCCCGCCCACCAGGGGCCCGGCTCCTCCCAGCCCGCCAAGGGCCCGGCTCCTCCCCGCCCGCCAAGGGCCCGGCTCCTCCCCGCCCGCCAGGAGCCCGGCTCCTCCCGGCACTCCCGCCCGCCGGCTGGCCAGACCGGACGCGGCGGCCAGGGCAGCCAGGGCGAACGCGGCGGCCAGGGCGCGCAGCCCGGCGACGCGGCAGCCGACGCGAACAACGGGCCCAGCAACCACCGCTGCCCGGAACGGAATCACCAAGCCCTGCAACCACCGGAGCCGGAAAGCGCATCACCACGCCCCGGCAGTCACCGCGGCCGACGCGAATCACCAGGCCCAGCAACCACCCCGGCCGGGAACAGAACCACCATGCCCGGCAGTCACCGCGGCCGACGCGAACCACCCGGGCCCAGCAGCCCCATCGGCCGGGAACAGAACCACCAAGCCCAGCAACCACCGCAGCCGGAAAGCGCATCACCACACCCCGGCAGTCACCGCGGCCGACGCGAATCACCAGGCCCAGCAACCACCCCGGCCGGGACCAGACTCACCGCGCCAGCACCCACCGCAGCCGGGAAGGGAATTACCACCCTCGCGGCCGACGCGGATCACCAAGCCCGGCGGTGGTCAGGCGCCGACGCGGCGGAGCAGGCCTTCCTGGACCGCGCTCGCGATGTGCCGCCCGTCCTCGGTGAACATCCGGCCGCTCGCCAGCCCTCTGCTCCCGCTCGCCGACGGGCTTGTGCTGTCGTACAGGAACCATTCGTCCGCGCGGAACGGGCGGTGCAGCCACAGCGCGTGGTCCAGGCTTGCGCCGATCACGCCGCCCGGGCCCCACACCTCGCCGTGCATCGACAGGACCGAGTCGAGCAGGGACAGGTCCGAGGCGTACGTCAGGGCGCAGGCGTGGATCAGCGGGTCGTCCGGCAGCTTGCCGTTGATGCGCATCCAGACGCGTTGCTCGTCCGCCGCGGCGCGGTCGCCCGGGGCGACCCAGCCGGGGGTGCCCACGTAGCGGACGTCGATCGCCTGGGGCGCCGCCCGGAACGCGGCCGCGCGTTCCGGGTAGACGGCCAGCCAGTCGCGCATCGTGCGGGTGTCGTCCGGGCCCGGCACTCCCTCGGGGGGCGGCGTGTGGTGGTCCAGGCCCTGCTCGGTGACCTGGAACGAGGCCGACATGAAGAAGATCGTGCGGCCGTGCTGCTGGGCGGTGGAGCGGCGCACCGAGAAGGACCGGCCGTCGCGGATCGTCTCGACGGTGAACTCGATCGGGACCGTGGGGTCGCCGGGGCGCACGAAGTAGCCGTGCAGGGAGTGCACGGTGCGTTCCGGGTCGACGGTGCGGCCGGCCGCGACCAGGGCCTGGCCCGCGACCTGGCCGCCGAACACCCGCTGGGCGCCGACCTGGGGGCTCTCGCCCCGGAACGTGGCCGCGTCGATCTTCTTGAGGTCGAGGACCTCGAGGAGCTGATCGACGGCGGCCTGTCCGGACAGCGGCGTGCTCACTTCGCCCCGGTCACCGTGGCCGGGTCGACGAGCGAGCCGAGCTGGTGCACGCGCAGGGTGTTGGTGGAGCCGGGCGCGTTCGGCGGGCTGCCGGCCACGACCACGACGTATTCGCCGGGCTTGGCCAGGCCGAGGCCGAGCATGCTCTGGTCGACCTGGCGGAACATGTCGTCGGTGTGCTGGACGAAGTCGGTCAGGAACGTCTCGACGCCCCAGGAGAGCGCGAGCTGGTCGCGGACCTCGGCGACCGGCGTGAACGCGAGCAGCGGGAGCTCGCAGTGCAGCCGGGAGAGCCGGCGCACGGTGTCGCCGGTCTGCGAGAACGCGACCAGGGCCTTGGCGCCGATGTTGCGGGCGATCCGGCTGGCGGCCACGGTCAGCGCGCCGCTGTGGGTGCGCGGGTCGTGCTGCAGCACCGGGACGCCGAAGTCGCCGCTCTCGGTGGTGGTGACGATCTTGGCCATGGTGCTGACGGTGAGGACCGGGTACTTGCCGACCGAGGTCTCGCCGGAGAGCATCACCGCGTCGGCGCCGTCGAGCACGGCGTTGGCGACGTCGGAGGCCTCGGCGCGGGTCGGGCGGGAATTCTCGATCATCGAGTCGAGCATCTGGGTGGCGACGATGACCGGCTTGGCGTTCTCCCGGCACAGCTGCACGGCGCGCTTCTGCACCAGCGGGACCTGGTCCAGCGGCAGCTCGACGCCGAGGTCGCCGCGGGCCACCATGACGCCGTCGAAGGCCAGCACGATGGCCTCGAGGTGGGTGACCGCCTCGGGCTTCTCGACCTTGGCGATGACCGGGAGCGTGGTGCCCTCCTCGGCCATGATCTGGTGGACGAGCTTGATGTCGTCGGGCGAGCGGACGAACGACAGCGCGATCAGGTCGACGCCGAGGCCGAGCGCGAAGCGCAGGTCCTCCTCGTCCTTGTCGCTCATCGCGGGCACGCTGACGGCGACGTTGGGCAGCGAGACGCCCTTGTTGTTGCTGACCGGGCCGCCCTCGGTGACCAGGCAGCGGATGTCGTTGCCGTCGACGGCGGAGACCTCGACGGCGACCTTGCCGTCGTCGATCAGCAGCCGGTCGCCGACCTTGACCTCCTCGGGCAGCTTCTTGTAGGTGCAGCTGACCCGGTCGGGGGTGCCCAGGATGTCGTCGCTGGTGATGACGACGGTGTCGCCGGTGGCCCAGGTGTGCGGGCCGTTGGCGAACCGGCCCAGCCGGATCTTGGGGCCCTGCAGGTCGGCGAGGACCGCGACGGCGCGGCCGGTCTCGCGGGCCGCGGTGCGGACCATGTCGTAGATCTGGCGGTGGTCCTCGTGGCTGCCGTGGCTGAAGTTCAGCCGGGCGACGTCCATGCCGGCCTCGACCAGTCCGAGCATGCGCTCGGGGGAGGCGGTGGCGGGACCCATGGTGCAGACGATCTTTGCGCGGCGTGTCACAGCCATCAGGCTAGTCTCTCTTTCGGGTCGGCCCGCTGGCCGACCCCCGTCATGAGGATGAACTGCTAGTGGCGACGCCCCGTGAGGTTCCGGTCGGCGTCGGCGGGCTTCAGCGACCGCGATCGGCTTCAGCTTATCGGTCGCCGTCGTGCGGTCGCGGGCAGACGGGGTACGGCGCAGCCCCGCCCCCGTGCTAGAAGCAGCTGAACCCATTCACCCATCGTCACGTGTTGACAGCAGTGAGTCAGCTCGGTGGTCATGGGGGTGTGACGATGGCGATCCAGGAATGGCTGGAACGGCTCCGGTGGTCGGCGACCAAGCGGCGGCGGGTGCTCGAAGGCGCCGCGCGGGAACAGGCCCGCGAGTGCGAGGCGGCCCGGCAGCGGCTGCTGCAGCACGCGGCGGCGCCGAGCTGACCGAGGACACGGGCGGAGCGGACCACGGGGCCGCCCCGCCCGTACCTCGGGTGGCTCAGCGCAGCACGGCCAGCGGCTGCGACGACGGGCGTACCGGGGCCGGCAGCTCGCCGAAGCCGCCCAGGTAGGTGTGGATCGCGGCGGCGGCGGCCCGGCCCTCGGCGATCGCCCACACGATCAGCGAGGCGCCGCGGTGCATGTCGCCCGCGACGAACACGCCCTCGACGCCGGTCTGCCAGTCGTCGCCGGCGTCGACCGCGCCGCGGCTGTTGCGGTTCACCCCGAACTGCTCCAGCAGCGGCTGCTGCTCGGTGCCGTCGAAGCCGATCGCCAGCAGCACCAGCTGGGCGGGCAGATCGCGCTCCGATCCCTGCTGGACGGTGACGGTGCGGCGCCCGTTCACCCGTTCCACGACCACGTCGGCGACGCGTACGGCGGTGACGCTGCCCGTACCGTCGTCGACGAACTCCTGGACCGCGACGCCGAAGACGCGTTCGCCGCCCTCCTCGTGGGCCGGGTAGTTACGCAGCACGACCGGCCAGGTGGGCCACGGGTGCAGCTCGCCGACCCGGGTCTCGGGCGGCAGCGGGTACTGGTCGAGCTGGATCACGCCCGCCGCGCCCTGCCGGTGCGCGACGCCGAGGCAGTCCGCGCCGGTGTCGCCGCCGCCGATGATCACCACGTGCTTGCCCGCGGCGTCGATCGGGGTGCTCTCCTGCTGGCCCGCCACCACGCGGTTGGCCGGCACCAGGTGCTCCATGGCCAGGTGCACGCCGTTGAGCTGCCGCCCGGGGGTGTCGGTCGCGTCCCGGCCGGCCAGCGCGCCACAGGTGAGCAGCACCGCGTCGAAGCGTTCCCGCAGGTCGTCGGCGGTGATGTCGGCGCCCACGTCGACGCCGGTCTCGAAGACCACACCCTCGGCCGCCATCTGGGCCAGCCGCTCGTCGATCCGGTCCTTCTCCAGCTTGAAGTCGGGGATGCCGTACCGCAGCAGCCCGCCGATCTTGTCGTCGCGCTCGTAGACCGTGACCGCGTGACCGGCCCGGGCCAGCTGCTGGGCGGCGGCGAGCCCGGCCGGGCCGGACCCGACGACGGCCACGCTGCGCCCGGACCGGCCCACCGGCGGCTGCGGGCGCAGGCCGGTGGCGAACGCGTGGTTGGCGATCTCCACCTCGACCTGCTTGATGGTCACCGGGTCGTCCGAGATGCCCAGCACGCAGGCCGCCTCGCACGGCGCCGGGCAGAGCCGGCCGGTGAACTCCGGGAAGTTGTTGGTGGCGTGCAGGCTCTCCGACGCCGCGTCCCAGGCGTCGGTGCGGACCAGGTCGTTCCAGTCCGGGATGCGGTTGCCCAGCGGGCAGCCCTCGTGACAGAACGGGATGCCGCAGTCCATGCACCGGGTCGCCTGGTCGCGGATGAGCTCCTCGCCCGCCGGCGGGTAGACCTCGTGCCAGTCGCGGATGCGCACCGGCACCGGCCGGCGCTTGGGCAGCTGCCGCTCGTACCGCAGGAAGCCGTTCGGATCAGGCACGGGTAACCCCCATAACCGCCTCGTCGATGTTCCGACCGGCGGCTTCGGCGGTCTTGATCAGTTCCATCACGCGCTTGTAGTCGCGCGGCACCACCGCGGTGAACTCGGTCACCGCGGCCGGCCAGTCGGCCAGCAGGCGCTCCGCCACGGCGGAGCCCGTCTCGGCGAAGTGCTTGCGCACCAGGGTGAGCAGCTGCTCCTGCTCGTCGGTGTTGAGCGGGGTCAGGTCGACCAGCTCCGGGTTGATCCGGCCGGCGTCCAGGTGGTGGATGAACGCGGTGCCGCCGCTCATGCCGGCGGCGAAGTTGCGCCCGACCGTGCCGAGCACCACCACGGTGCCGCCGGTCATGTACTCGCAGCCGTGGTCGCCGACGCCCTCGACGACCGCCGCGGCGCCGGAGTTGCGGACCGCGAAACGCTCGCCCGCACGGCCGCGCAGGAACACCTCGCCGCCGGTGGCGCCGTACAGGATGGTGTTGCCGGCGATGATGTTCTCCTCCGCGACGAACGGCGCGGTCTCGGCCGGGCGCACGATCACCCGGCCGCCGGAGAGGCCCTTGGCGACGTAGTCGTTGGTGTCGCCGATCAGCCGCAGGGTCACCCCGCGCGGCAGGAACGCGCCGAACGACTGCCCGCCGGTGCCGCGCAGGGTGAACGCGATGGTGTCGTCGGGCAGGCCGTTGCCGCCGTAGCGGCGGGTGACCTCGCCGCCGAGCATCGCGCCGACGCTGCGGTGGTCGTTGCGCACGGCCAGCTCGGCGCGCACCTCGGCGCCCTCGGCCAGGGCCGGGGCGGCGAGCGCGATCAGCTCGTTGTCCAGCGCCTTCTCCAGCCCGTGGTCCTGGGCGACCACGCCGCGGCGGGCGGCGCCCGCGGGCAGCTCCGGCACGAACAGCACCGGGGCCAGGTCCAGGCCCTTGGCCTTCCAGTGCGTCACCGCCGGGGCCACGTCGAGCACCTCGGCGTGCCCGATCGCCTCGTCGATGGTGCGGAAGCCCAGCTCGGCCAGGTAGCCGCGGACCTCCTCGGCGAGGAACAGGAAGAAGTTCTCCACGAACTCGGGCTTGCCGGTGAACCGCTCGCGCAGCACCGGGTTCTGCGTGGCGATGCCGACCGGGCAGGTGTCCAGGTGGCAGACCCGCATCATGATGCAGCCCGAGACGATCAGCGGCGCGGTCGCGAAGCCGAACTCCTCGGCGCCCAGCAGCGCCGCGATGATCACGTCGCGGCCGGTCTTGAGCTGGCCGTCGACCTGCACGGTGACCCGGTCGCGCAGCTTGTTGAGCAGCAGCGTCTGCTGGGCCTCGGCCAGGCCGAGCTCCCACGGGGAGCCGGCGTGCTTGAGGGAATTCAGCGGCGAGGCGCCGGTGCCGCCGTCGTGACCGGAGATCAGGATCACATCGGCCTTGAGCTTGGCCACGCCCGCCGCGACGGTGCCGACCCCGATCTCGGAGACCAGCTTCACGTGTACGCGCGCAGCCGGGTTGACGTTCTTGAGGTCGTGGACGAGCTGCGCCAGGTCCTCGATGGAGTAGATGTCGTGGTGCGGCGGCGGTGAGATCAGCCCGACGCCCGGGGTGGCGTGCCGGGTCTTGGCGATCCACGGCCACACCTTGTTGCCGGGCAGCTGTCCACCCTCGCCCGGCTTCGCGCCCTGCGCCATCTTGATCTGCAGGTCGTCGGCGTTGACCAGGTACTCGGTGGTGACGCCGAAGCGGCCGGAGGCGATCTGCTTGACCGACGAGCGGCGCTCGGGGTCGTACAGGCGCTCGACGTCCTCACCGCCCTCACCGGTGTTGGACTTGCCGCCGAGCCGGTTCATCGCGATCGCCAGCGTCTCGTGCGACTCCGCCGAGATGGAGCCGTAGCTCATCGCGCCGGTGGCGAACCGCTTGACGATCTCCGACGCCGGCTCGACCTCCTCCAGCGGGACGGCCTCGCGGTCCTTGAAGCGGAACAGCCCGCGCAGCGAGCCGGCGGCCTGGGCCAGACCGTCCACCTTGGCCGTGTACTGCTTGAAGACGTCGTACTGCTTGCTGCGGGTGGCGTGCTGGAGCAGGAAGACGGTCTCCGGGTTGAACAGGTGGACCTCGCCCTCGCGGCGCCACTGGTACTCGCCGCCGACCTCCAGCCGGCGGTGGCTGCGCTCGGCCGGGTTCTTCGGGTACGCCTTCGCGTGCCGCGCCGCGACCTCGGCGTGGATCTCGGGCAGGCCGGAGCCGCCGATCCGCCCGGAGGTGCCGGCGAAGTAGCGCTGCAGCAGCTTGTTGTCCAGGCCGACCGCCTCGAACACCTGCGCGCCGCAGTACGACGACACGGTCGAGATGCCCATCTTGGACATGATCTTCAGGACGCCCTTGCCGAGCGCCTTGACGTAGTTGCTGACCGCCTTCTTCGACTCCATGCCCGCGAGCGGGCCGGTGGCGATGAGGTCGTCGACCGTCTCGAACGCCAGGTACGGGTTGACCGCCGCGGCGCCGTACCCGATCAGCACGGCCGCGTGGTGCACCTCCCGGCAGTCGCCGCTCTCCACGACGAGCGCCACCTGCGTGCGGGTCTGCTCCCGCACCAGGTGCTGGTGCACCGCGGCGGTGAGCAGCAGCGACGGGATCGGCGCGAGGTCGACGTTGGAGTCGCGGTCGGAGAGCACCAGGATGCGCACGCCGTCCTCGATCGCCTCCGACACGTGCCGGCAGATCTGGGTCAGCCGGGCCTTGATGCCGGCGGCGCCGTCACGCAGCGGGTAGAGGCCGGAGACCCGGACCGCCTTGAAGCCGGGCAGGTCGCCGTCCTCGTCGATGGAGAGCAGCTTGGCCAGGTCGTCGTTGTCGAGGATCGGGTACGGCAGCACGATCTGCCGGCAGCTCGCCGGCCCCGGGTCCAGCAGGTTGCCCTCCGGCCCGATGGTCATCGCCAGGCTGGTCACCAGCTCCTCGCGGATGGCGTCCAGCGGCGGGTTGGTGACCTGGGCGAACAGCTGGTGGAAGTAGTCGAACAGCAGCCGCGGGCGGGTCGACAGCGGCGAGATCGGGGTGTCGGTGCCCATCGAGCCGAGCGGCTCGGCGCCGGTCCGGGCCATCGGCGCGACCAGGATCTTCAGCTCCTCCTCGGAGTAGCCGAAGACCTGCTGGCGGCGCATCACCGAGTCGTGGGTGTAGATGACGTGCTCGCGCGGCGGGAGGTCCTGCAGGTCGATCAGCCCGGCGTGCAGCCACTCGTCGTACGGCTGCGCGGCGGCCAGCTCGGCCTTGATCTCGTCGTCGTGCACGATCCGGCCGGCCTCGGTGTCGACCAGGAACATCCGGCCCGGCTGCAGCCGGCCCTTGGCGACCACGGTGGCCGGGTCGAGGTCGAGCACGCCCGCCTCGCTGCCCAGCACGACCAGCCCGTCGCTGGTGTGCCACCAGCGGCCGGGGCGCAGGCCGTTGCGGTCCAGCACGGCGCCGATGATGCTGCCGTCGGTGAACGCCACGCTGGCCGGGCCGTCCCACGGCTCCATCAGGCTGGCGTGGAAGCGGTAGAAGGCGCGCCGGGCCGGGTCCATGCCCGGGTCGTTCTCCCAGGCCTCCGGGATCATCATCAGCACCGCGTGCGGCAGGCTGCGCCCGGACAGGTGCAGCAGCTCCAGCACGGCGTCGAAGTTCGCCGAGTCGGACGCCTCGGGCGTGCAGACCGGGAACAGCCGCTTGATGTTGCCGGGCACGGTCGGCGAGGCCAGCAGCGCCTCGCGGGCGGCCATCCAGTTCCGGTTGCCGCGGATGGTGTTGATCTCACCGTTGTGCGCGATGAACCGGTACGGGTGGGCCA
Organism: Actinoplanes sp. NPDC049599; assembly: GCF_044465625.1. Lineage (NCBI taxonomy): Bacteria > Bacillati > Actinomycetota > Actinomycetes > Micromonosporales > Micromonosporaceae > Actinoplanes > Actinoplanes sp. NPDC049599. Next base: position 81,936 of record NZ_JBITLX010000009.1, on the reverse strand, counting down.
GCGGCCAGGACGGGAACGTGTTGGTGGAGAACCGCGAGTGCACCAGCGCGATCGCGCTCTCCACCCGCTCGTCGGTCAGGTCCGGGAAGAACGCCGGCAGCTGGTCGGGCGTCAGCATGCCCTTGTAGGTGATGGTGCGCGCCGACAGCGACGGGAAGTACGCCGCGACGCCGCGCTGCATGCTCTCCCGCTCGGCCTGCTTGCGGATGCAGAACGCGACCCGGTCCAGCTCGATGCCGGACAGCGGCGCGCCGGCCGGGCCGGACGCGGCGCCGGTGAGCCGGTGCGCGGCGAGGAAGACCTGGCGGATCTTCGGCCGGGCGGCCTCGGCGGTCTCGCCCAGCCCGGACGGGTCCACCGGCACGTCCCGCCAGCCCAGGATGTCGCCGCCCTCGACCAGCGCGTACTTCTCGAAGACCGCCACCGACCGGGCGGCCTCCTCCGGGTCGTTGGGCAGGAAGACCAGACCGGTGGCGTACGAACCGGCGGGCGGCAGCTCGAAGTCGACCGTGGCGCGCAGGAACGCGTCCGGGACCTGGATCATGATGCCGGCGCCGTCACCGGTGTTGTGCTCGGCGCCCCGGGCGCCGCGGTGGTCGAGCCGGATCAACGCGGAGAGGCCGTTGGCTACCACATCGTGGGAGCGCCGGCCGTGCAGATCGGCCACGAAGGCCACCCCGCAGGCGTCGTGCTCCTGGGCAGGGTCGTACAAACCACGGTTTTCCGCGGCGGGAACGTCTAGCCCCTGGGGGTGCGGAAGAGCCACCGGGCCTCCGATCGTCACTGGTGTTCCGTTCAAGGTCGGGACGACGTCGGCCCTGCAAAAGTCTCTAGAGTCTACGTTAGTCGTGGCCGCTCTCCGCCAGGTGCGGATGGATCACACTTTTGCCCCACCGGATTTGTCGGCACTGACGAATCCGGGGGCGGTTTGTCACCGCCGGGCGAGAGCGGCCGGTGGCCCAACGGGTAGTCTCGCGCGGTGGCGCTAGAGGATACCGACGTCTTCACCCGGCTGGAACGTTTCTACGATGCCGTGCCCCGCGACGCCGCCGTCGCGGAGGAGATCGGTGGTTTTGTGCTCTTCGTCAACGACGGCAAGGGCTGGCCCTACTATGCCCGACCGCGGCTGGGCGGTGGGGGCGCCCCGTCCGCCGCCGATGTTACCGCCGTCCGGCAGCGGCAACGAGACCTCGGCGTGCCGGAAGCGTTCGAATGGGTGCACGAGACCACCCCCGACCTGCTGGCGGTGGCCCGCTCGGCCGGCCTCGACGTGCTGCTCGCGCCGCTGATGGTGCTGGAGAGCGCCGCCCTGGTGCCGGACCTGCCGCTGCCCGGCGCCGACATCCGCTTCCTGGAACCGGCCTCGCCCGCCTTCGGCGCCGACATCAGCACCAGCCGCGCGGTCGGCCGGCTCGGCTTCGGCGCCCCGGCGAACGCGACCACGGTGCAGACCGGCTCGCTGGTGGTGGAGGTGGCCGGCCCGAAGGAACGCGACGCGGTGCCGCCGCTGAACGACGAGGCCGTGGCGGAGCTGACCCGCCGCCACCTGTCCGGCCGGATGATGAGCGCGGTGGTCGAGTCACCCCGCGACGGCATCCTGGCGTGCGGCTCGGTCCAGCGGGTCGGCGCGGTCGCCGAGGTGGTCGGCGTGGCGACGCTGCCGGCGGCCCGCCGCCGCGGCTTCGCGTCGCAACTGACGGCCAGCCTGGCCCGGCGCACCCTGCTGGACGGCAGCGACCTGATCTTCCTGTCCGCCGGCGACGACGACGTGGCCCGGCTGTACTCCAAGGTCGGCTTCCGCCGCGTCGGCACCGCCTGCATCGCCGAACCGGCCGCCCCCGCGCTGTAGCGGTCGCGGCGCGGTCAGTCCGGCGGCTGCCACTCGGCCGTGCGGTCGTGGGCGTGGCCCAGGATCCGGGGGCGCAGCGAGCCCAGCGCCGCGTTCCGGGCCCGCAGGGCCAGCCGGCCGCGGGCCTGCACCACCGCCGACATCCGGCGGGTCTGCCGGACCACGCTGACCGTGCGGGGCCGGCGGGCCCGGTCGTACTCCTGCACCGCCGCGACCAGGGCCGGGCCCGGGCGGGCGTCGGCGACCAGGGCCCGCAGCGTGGCCGCGTCCTCGAAGGCCAGGCAGGCGCCCTGGCCCAGGTGGTGCGGCATCGCGTGGGCGGCGTCGCCGAGCAGGACCACGCCGCCGGGGCCGGCCCGGAAGCCGTACGCGCGGGGCAGCGGGCGCAGCTCGCGGACCTCCTGCGGGACCAGGTCCTCGGGGCGGGTCGCCGCCAGCAGCGCGCCGACCGGCTCCGGCCAGCCGGCGAACCAGCGGCGCAGCAGGGCCAGCTGGGTCGCGGCCGGCTCCGGGCGGGGTGCGCCGGCGGCCGTGGCCACCCAGTAGACGCCGCCGTGGCCGGCCGCGCGGCCACCCAGCGGCATGGAGACGAAGCGGTAGCCGGCGCCCAGGGTCTCGCCGCCGGTGGCCTGCTCGGCGGGCAGGTCCGGGACGCGGTAGCCGGGGATGACCGCCTGCCAGGCGGCGAAGCCCGAGCCGACGGCGACGGCCTCCGGCGCCAGCGCCCGGCGGACCCGGCTGTCGATGCCGTCGGCGGCGATCAGCAGGTCGGCCTCGAACCGGGTGCGGCCGTCGGTGACCGACGGACGCTGGGCGCCGCCGGTGCGCACCCCGGAGACGGCCACCCCGGTACGGATGTCCACCCGGTCACCGAGCCCGGCCACCAGCGCGTCGTAGAGGTCCTCGAGGTGCACGACCGCGGGGGCGGGAGCGGCGCCGGGCCGGCCGCGCGGCGCGACGATCCACTGACCGTCCGGGCGGCGTACGCCACCGTCCGGCAGTGGCGCCGCGATCGCCGACCAGCCGCCGTCGGGGTCGAGGGCCTCCAGGGCGCGCCGGCCGTTGGGCCAGAGCACCAGGGCGGTCGGGGACGCGGCGATCCGTTCCCCGGACTCCAGCAGGGTCACCTGCCAGCCGTCGCGGGCCAGCGCGCCGGCCGCCGCCAGCCCGGCTATGCCCGCGCCCACCACCACGGCCGTGCGCACGCCGCCGCCTTCCGCCGGGGCCGGGCCGTCAGTGTTCGTCGGCAGAGGCGGAGGAGGACGGTTTGCCCTCGGGCTCCGCGGGCTCGGTGGTGGCGCCGGCCGGGACCGGGTCGCTGTCGGGAGCGCCGGCCGGGACCGGGTCGCTGTCGGGAGCGCCGGCCGGGACCGGGTCGCTGTCGGCTGCGCCGGCCGGGTCGGGCCCGGCCGGTGGCAGCACGCCGGTGCGCTGGTAGGCCTGGAAGCGTTCCTCGCTGACCACCCGGTACGCCGTGGGCGGCTTCGCCGAGGCCGGCTGCCCGCCGACGTCGACCTGCGAGACGTCACCGCCGGCGCCGGCCGGCTCCGGCGCGGTGTCCGGGGCGTCGATCGGCACCACGTACTCGCGGGGGCCCTTGACCAGCAGGAAGTAGATCAGCGCGCCGAGGAGGACCAGCACCGAGGTGAAGACGTTGAGCCGGACGCCGAGGATGCGGTTGGCCTCGTCGACCCGCATCAGCTCGATCCAGAAGCGCCCCGCGCAGTAGCCCATCACGTAGACCGCGAAGGCCCGGCCACGGCCGAACTTGAACTTCCGGTCCAGCAGGAACACCAGGCCCGCGACCCCGAGGTTCCAGAGCAGCTCGTAGAGGAAGGTGGGGTGATACAGGTCGGGCAGGGTCACCGCCTTGCCGTCGATCACGGTCGCGTGGCCCGGATCGGCCCGGTCCATGTCGTGCACCCGCAGGCCCCACGGCAGGGTCGTGACGCTGCCGTACAGCTCGTTGTTGAACCAGTTGCCGAGCCGGCCGACGGCCTGGGCCAGCGGCAGGGCCGGGGCCAGCGCGTCGGCGAAGACGCTCAGCGGCAGGCCGAGCTGGCGGGCGGCCAGCCAGGCGCCGACCGCGCCACCGGCGACGGCGCCCCAGATGCCCAGGCCGCCCTCCCAGATCTGGAAGATCCGGATCGGGTCGCCGCCGGCGCCGAAGTAGTCGGCCGGCGACGTGATGACGTGGTAGATCCGCGCGCCGACGATGCCGAACGGCACGGCCCACACCGCCATGTCCAGCGACGCCCACGGTGCGACACCACGGCGGCGCAACCGGTGCTCCATGACCAGGACGGCCACGATGATGCCGGCGACGATGCAGAGTGCGTAGGCCCGGATCGGCAGCCCGAGGACGTGCCAGACCGATGTCGTGGGGCTCGGGATAGCGGCTAAGTTCACGCGCGCACCTTACCGTCGATCCGCCGATCCGCCATCAAGAGGGTTTGCGGGTGCGCACACCCTCGGCGAGCTCGCCGCTGAGCGCGCGCAGCCGGTCCAGGCCGGTGCCCCGGTCGGGGGCGTCCAGCACGCACCGGATCAGCGCGCTGCCGACGATGACACCGTCGGCGAACGCGGCCACCTCGGCGGCCTGCGCCCCGGTGCCGACGCCCAGCCCGACACCCACGGCCAGCTCCGGGTCGGCCTTGCGGATCCGCGCGACCAGCTCGGGGGCCTGCGACGAGACCGCGGTGCGGGCGCCGGTGACGCCCATCAGCGCGGTCGCGTAGACGAAGCCGCGGCACTGGGCCACGGTCATCGCCAGCCGCTCGTCGGTCGACGACGGCGAGACCAGGAACGTGCGGTCGATCGCGTACCGGTCGGCGGCGGCGATCCACTCGCCGGCCTCGTCCGGGATCAGGTCCGGGGTGATCATCCCGGTGGCCCCGGCGGCGGCCAGGTCGCGGGCGAACGCGTCCACGCCGTACCGCTCCACCGGGTTCCAGTAGGTCATCAGCACCACCGTGGCCCCGGTGTTCGCGACCGCCTCGATGATCCGCAGCGTGTCCCGGGTGCGGACGCCGCCGGCCAGCGCGATGTCGCTGGCCTTCTGGATCACCGGGCCGTCCATCACCGGGTCGGAGTACGGCAGCTCGACCTCGATGACGTCGCAGCCGGACCCGGCCATCGCGACCATCGAGGCGATGCTGTCGTCGACGGTCGGGAACCCGGCCGGCATGCAGCCGACGAGCACCGCCCGCCCCTCGGCCCGGGCCTTGCCGAAGGTCTCCGCGATGCTCACGAGTTCTCCCCCGGGACGATGGTCTCGACCTGGTCCAGGATGCCGAAGTACGCGCCCGCGGTGTGCACGTCCTTGTCGCCGCGGCCGGACAGGTTGATCACGATCGTCGGCGTGCGGCCGAGTTCGGCGGTCAGCGCCGGCACGATCCGGGCGGCGCCGGCCAGCGCGTGCGCGCTCTCGATCGCCGGGATGATGCCCTCGGTGCGGCAGAGCAGCTGGAACGCCGCCATCGCCTCGGCGTCGGTGACCGGCTCGTAGCGGGCCCGGCCGGTGTCGTGCAGCCAGGCGTGCTCGGGGCCGACGCCCGGGTAGTCCAGCCCCGCCGAGATGGAGTGCGACTCGACCGTCTGGCCGTCGGCGTCCTGCAACACGTACGTGCGGGCGCCGTGCAGCACGCCCGCCGAGCCGCCGGTGATCGAGGCGGCGTGCCGGCCGGTCTCCACGCCGTCGCCGCCGGCCTCGAAGCCGTACAGGCGGACCTGCTCGTCGGGGACGAACGCGTGGAAGATGCCGATCGCGTTCGAGCCGCCGCCGACGCAGGCCGCGATCGCGTCGGGCAGCCGGCCCAGCTTCTCCAGGCACTGCGCGCGGGCCTCGATGCCGATGCCGCTCACGAAATCCCGGACGATCTCCGGGAACGGGTGCGGGCCGGCCGCGGTGCCCAGCAGGTAGTGGGTGGTGTCGACGCTGGAGACCCAGTCGCGCAGGGCCTCGTTGAGCGCGTCCTTGAGGGTGCGCGAGCCGTTGGTCACCGGCACCACGGTGGCGCCGAGCATGCGCATCCGGGCCACGTTGAGCGCCTGCCGCTCGGTGTCCATCTCGCCCATGTAGACGACACACTCGAGGTCGAGCAGCGCCGCCGCGGTGGCGCTGGCCACGCCGTGCTGGCCGGCGCCGGTCTCCGCGATCACCCGCGGCTTGCCCATCCGCTTGGCGAGCAGGGCCTGGCCCAGCACGTTGCGCACCTTGTGCGCGCCGGTGTGGTTCAGGTCCTCGCGCTTGAGCAGCACCTCGGCGCCGATCGCGGCGGAGAAGCGCTCGGCCCGGTACAGCAGCGACGGCGTGCCCGCGTAGTCGCGCAGCAGGCCGGTGAACCGCTCCTGGAAGACCGGGTCGACCTTCGCCGACCGGTACGCCGCGTCCAGCTCGTCGAGCGCCCGGACCAGCGCCTCGGGCACGAACCGGCCGCCGTAACGACCGAAGTGCCCGGCGAGGTCCGGCAGCACCGGGGCGCTCATTGCGGGCCTCCGCTCCGCGGATCGGCGCTCGTCCACCGCGGTGGTCCGGACCGTAGCCGCTCCGCTGCGCTCATTGCCGGCCTCCGCTCCGCGGATCGGCGCTCGTCCACCGCGGTGGTCCGGACCGTAGCCGCTCCGCTGCGCTCATCGCACGGGCCGGGGCGTCGCCGGGTGGTTGCCCGCGTTGACCAGCTCGGCGACCGCGTCCCGGGGGCTCTTCTTGGTGACCAGGCCCTCGCCGACCAGCACCGCGTCGGCGCCCGCCGACGCGTACCGGATCAGGTCGTGCGGCCCGCGCACGCCGGACTCGGCGATCTTGACGACGTTGTTCGGCAGGCCGGGCGCGATCCGCTCGAAGACCGACCGGTCCACCTCGAGGGTCCGCAGGTCGCGGGCGTTGACGCCGATGACCTGGGCGCCGGCGTCCAGGGCACGGTCGGCCTCCTCCTCGTTGTGCACCTCGACGAGGGCCGTCATGCCCAGCGACTCGATGCGCTCGAGCAGGCCGGTGAGCACGTTCTGCTCCAGCGCCGCCACGATGAGCAGGACGAGGTCGGCTCCGTGCGCCCGGGCCTCGTGCACCTGGTAGCTGGAGACGACGAAGTCCTTGCGCAGCACCGGCACGTTGACCGCGGCCCGCACGGCGGCCAGGTCCTCCAGTGAGCCGCCGAACCAGCGGCCCTCGGTGAGCACGCTGATGCACCGCGCGCCGCCGGCCGCATATTCCCCGGCCAGCTCCGCCGGGTCCGGGATGTCGGCCAGCGCGCCCTTGGACGGTGACGACCGCTTGACCTCCGCGATCACCGCCACGCCGGGCTTGCGCAGGGCCGCGTACGCGTCGATCGCCGGCGGCGCTGCCGCGGCGAGGTCGCGCACCTGCTCCAGGGAGAGCTGCTGCTGGCGGGCCGCGACGTCCTCGCGCACCCCGGCCAGGATCTCCTCGAGCACGTTCTGCGGGCCCGCACCACGCTCGGCGGGTCCGCCGCTGCCCGCTTCCGCCTGATCGGATGTCACCTAATGACTCCCCTCTCCGGGTGTCCTCGGCCCGATGCTAGGTGGCCGCCGACAAGTCCAGCCCCCCGGGGTATGGCGCGCCTCACGAGATGGGCTGCGGCATAATGCGCACCCGGGCGACGCGCTGTCTCATCTGTCACATCCTCCTCGCCCGTCGCAGGGCTCTAGCTGCGACCCCCTGGATGATCGGCTGATCCCCCGTAGCGGTGACGGTGGTGTCACGCATCGGAAATACGACTCCGGCATCATCGGATTTCGGCAGACTGGTCGGCGGCGTGGGGCAACGCCGACCCGGCACGAGTCTCGGAGGTAGAACCATGGCTACTACGGACGTGGGTTTTGTCGCCGTCTCCCGGGCCGTCGTCGCGGCGGCCGCCGATCTCGTCGCCGAGGTCGAGCGCCGGGTGGTCGGCGAGGAGAACGTGCGCACCGCCCAGGGCAACGCGTGGGCGGCGATCTGCGCCGACCGGGCCCGGGCCCAGGCCCGCGCCGACATGGACGCGATGGTCGCGGCGCTGGCCGCGACCGGGCAGCGCCGGCCGGCCCGCCGCCGTCAGCGCGCCGTCGGGTCGTCGCCGCGGTCCAGGGCGTCCCAGGCCGCCCTGGTGTCCACCCGCTGATCCACGTCGGCATCGGCGGCCGGCGGGCCGGCGGTGCCCCGGCGTTCGTAACGGGCGCCCATGGCCGGCCACTCGTGGCCGTGCCGGGCCGCCGACAGGCCGCCCAGCATGATCAACAGCCCACCCAGCACGCAGGCCACCGGCCAGACGGTGCCACCGGCGCCGGCCGCACCCACCGCCAGCCCGGCCCGGCCGGTGATCGCCCCCGCGGCCACGCCGAGGCCGACCAGGACCAGCACGCCGCCGAGCAGCCGCCGGGCCGGCCCGCGGGTGGCCAGCAGCGCCCCCGCCCCGGCCAGCGCGACCAGGGCCAGGCCGATCACCCACGGCGCCAGGTCCGCGCCGGTCCGGACGGCCCGCAGCGACGACAGCCCCGGCCGGGCGGTGACGATCTCCGACCAGGTGCGGGTGACGGCGTAGACGGCCAGGCCCGCGCCCGCGCCGCAGAGCAGCACCGTGGACCCCAACCGGCGGGCGGGGGTCATCAGCGCGCCGCGCGCAACGTCTCGGCCGCGGCGATCGCCGCCAGCACGGCCGCGGCCTTGTTCCGGGTCTCCTGCTCCTCGGCGGCCGGGTCGGAGTCGGCCACGATGCCCGCGCCGGCGCCCACGTACGCCTTGCCGCTGTGCAGCAGCGCCGTGCGGATCGCGATCGCCATGTCCATGTCGCCGGCGAAGCCGAAGTAGCCGACCGTGCCGCCGTACAGGCCGCGGCGGGTCGGCTCCAGGCTCTCGATGATCTCCATGGCCCGGACCTTGGGGGCGCCGGACAGCGTGCCGGCCGGGAACGTCGCGGCCAGCGCGTCGAACGCGGTGCGGTCGGCCCGCAGCTCACCGACCACCGTGGAGACGATGTGCATGACGTGGCTGTACCGCTCGATGCGGGCGAAGTCCGGCACCTCCACCGTGCCCGCCCGGCACACCCGGCCCAGGTCGTTGCGGCCCAGGTCGACCAGCATGACGTGCTCGGAGCGTTCCTTGGGGTCGGCGAGCAGCTCGGCGGCGAGCGCGTTGTCCTGCTCCGGGGTGGCGCCGCGCCAGCGGGTGCCGGCGATCGGGTGCAGCAGCGCCCGGCGGACCCCGCCCTGCTCCGCGCTGACCTTCAGGTGCGCCTCCGGCGACGAGCCGACGATGTCGAAGTCGTCGAAGCGCAGCAAGTACATGTACGGGCTCGGGTTGGTCGCCCGCAGCACCCGGTAGACGTCCAGCGGGTCGGCGTCGGTGACCCGCTCGAAGCGCTGCGCGACGACGATCTGGAAGCACTCGCCGGCCCGGATGGCCTCCTTGGCCGTCTCGACCGCCTTCTGGTAGTCGCCCGGCGCGGTGCGGCTGACCACGTCGCCGGGCGGCACCCGCTCGACCGTGGAGATCATCGGCGGGGTGGGCCGGGACAGCGCGGTGGTCATCGCGTCGAGCCGGCCGACGGCCTGGTGGTAGGCGGCGCGGGCGGCGGGCGCGGTGGCGTCCGCGTCGAGCACCGCGTTCGCGACCAGGATGGCCGAGCCGTCGTAGTGGTCCAGCACGACCAGGTCGGTGGCGAGCATCATGCCCAGCTCGGGCAGGGGCACGTCGTCCACGGCGGTGGCCGGCAGCCGCTCGAACCGGCGGATCAGGTCGTAGCTCAGGTAACCGACCATGCCGCCGGTCAGCGGGGGCAGGTCGGCGCCGGTCCCGGGCTCCTCGGGCGAGGCCAGGGCCGCGACGGTCTCCCGCAGCGCGACCACCGGATCCCCGGTCAGCGGTACGCCCGCCGGCGGATGCCCGAGCCAGACCGCCTCGCCGTCGCGTTCGACCAGGGTGGCGGCGCTGCGCACGCCGATGAACGAGTACCGCGACCAGGCGGCCGAGCCGGCACCCTGCTCGGCGGACTCGAGCAGGAACGTGCCCGGACCGCCGGCGAGTTTGCGGTAGACGCCGATCGGGGTCTCGCCGTCGGCCAGCAGCCGGCGGACCACCGGCACCACCCGGCGGCGCGCCGCCTGGGCCAGGAAACCGTCCTCGTCCGGGGTCACCGATCCGGTTGTCATGCTGTGCCCGCCTTTCGCATGCCTTCCCGGCCCTCACGGTCACGGCCGTCGCCCGCTCCCGCCCGGCGACGTTCGGTGCGGTCAGTCATGCTGTGCCCACCTTTCGCATGCCTTCCCGGCCCTCACGGTCACGGCCGTCACGGCCCTCACGGTCACGGCCGTCACCCGCTCCCGCCCGGCGAGGTTCGGTGCGGTCAGTCATGCGCCCTCCCCCGGTGCCGCCGGCAGCGCGTCGGAGAAGCAGGTGTGGGTGCCGGTGTGGCACGCCGCGCCGACCTGCTCGACGGTGACCAGCAGCGCGTCGCCGTCGCAGTCCAGCGCCACCGAACGCACGTACTGGTGGTGCCCGGAGGTGGCGCCCTTGACCCAGTACTCGCCGCGGCTGCGCGACCAGTACGTGGCCCGGCCGCTGGTCAGCGTGCGGTGCAGCGCCTCGTCATCCATCCAGGCCAGCATGAGCACGTCGCCGGTGCCGGCCTCCTGGACGATCGCGGCCACCAGGCCGTCGGAGGTGCGGCGCAGGCGCGCGGCGATCGCCGGGTCCAGCGCGGAGACAGGTCCGTTCACAAGGTCAGTCGCGGGCACAGTGTCACATTCTCCCGCACGGGGTGCCGGCGTCACGAGGCCGTACCCGTAGCCCACGATCCGGTCACGACCCGCGCTGGGGGTGTGACCGGGAGGGCAGGGACGGTACCGTCGTCCTGCGTCGCGCCGGAGAGGTGCTGCGCCCGCCGTCCGACCGGCCCGCCCCGCGGATGGCGCCGCCACTGGAACGGGAGTTTTGACCGATGGAGCCGACGTCCGAGCCCGAGAACCGGCAATCCCGCGGCCTGGCCCGCTTCTGGCCGGTGCACGGGATGCCCACGCCGGCCCAGCGGCAGTCCGAAGAGGATCCGGACGCGCGCCGGGCCGCCGCCCCGGCGCACGCGTCCGACCAGCCAGCCGGCGCCGCCGGCCCGACCGGGGAGCACCCGCAGGTGAGCGAACAGCAGTCCCAGCCGCACGACGACCAGCAGGAGCCGGAGGAGCCGTCGCCGAACCCGTTCGCGCCGCGGCCGCACCCGGCCCTGACCAGCGACACCCAGATGGTGGCCCTCGGCTCGCGGCGCCCGGCGGACGCGCTGCTCGGCTCCAACGGCGCCCGGTGGACCAACCAGGGCGGCTTCCCGCCGGTCGAGACCAACGGGCACCGGGTCGGCGAGGCCGCACGGCGGCTCCCCGGTGGCGAACGGCCAGCCCCCGGTGGGCAACGCCGGGCTGCCCGGCTCGCGGTCGCCGTTCGCCCCGGAGCCCCCGTTCGTGGCCGCCGGCGACGAGCCGGCGCGGTCCGCGTTCATCCCGCCCGCCGAGGAGCTGGCCCGGCCGGCGTTCCCCGTGGCCGGTGACGACGCCCCGCCCGGGCCACGGTCGCCGTTCGCGCCCGTCGACAACGACCCGCCCGGCCCGCGGTCGCCGTTCGCCCCGGCCGAGGACGACGCTCCGGCCGGCAGCCCGTACGCGCCGTCGCCGTTCGCGCCGCAGGCCGCCGGTTCGGCGCCGGTGACCGCGACGAACCCGCAGGCCGCCGGGTCGGCGCCGGTGACCGGGGCCAACCCGCCGGCCGCGAGCTTCGCCCCGCCCGCCGCGCCGCAGCAGCCGGCCGCCCGGCCGGTCAGCGCCGGTCCCGCCGCGGCCGGGTCCGCCCAGGTGCCGGTGCCGCTGGGTGGCCGCCCGGTCAGCGGGCCGCCCGCCGCCGCGCCGAGCAGCGAAGCGGTCGCGCCGCACGCCGATCCCGCCCACGCCGGCCCGGCCCGCGCCGAGGCCACCCGCGCCGAGGCCACCCGGCTCGAACCCACCCGGCTCGAGCCGACCGGCTGGGCCACCGCCGGCCCGCGGACCGGTGCGACCGGCAGCGCCACGGTGCCGGTCAGCGCGCCCGGCAACGGCCGGCGCGGTCGCGCCGACGAGGCCACCGACGAGCAGGTCCCCGCCGCGCCCCGGCGCCCGGAGGACGCCCGCGAGGCGGCGCCCGCACCCCGGCAGGAGGCCCGTGAGACGACGCCCGCGCCCCGGGCCGCCGGGACCCCGCTGCGCCCGGGCGACGTGCACGACGTCTCGATCACGTTCTGGTCGGAGTCGGCGACCGAGCAGTTCCGGGCGGAGTGGCACGAGGTCAAGGCGCAGTTCGTCGACGACCCGGAGGCCGCCCTGACCCGGGCGCACGACCTGCTCACCGAGGCCGTGCACGAGCTCACCGAGTCGATGCTGAGCGAACGCGACGAGCTGGACCCGCTGCGCGGCGCGGCGAAGCCGGACACCGAGAGCATGCGCATGGCGATGCGCGGCTACCGCGAGTTCCTGGACCGCATCCTGGCCCTGTAGGCCCCGCTCCGCGCCGCCGAGAGCCGCGATCCCCACCCCGGGGGTCGCGGCTTTTGTCATGGTCGCGTGCCGACTTCAGGGTTGCCGATTGCCCCGGCCATGGAATTCATCTAGCGTTGAAATCATCACACGATGAGTTCTTCGGGAGGCAACATGACCAGCGCCATCGAGGTCCGCGACCTCGTGGTCGAGCGCGGCCGGCGCCGCGTGCTGCACGGGATCAGCTGCACGGTGCCGGCCGGCAGCGTCACGGGCCTGCTCGGCCCCAGCGGCAGCGGCAAGACCACCCTGATCCGGGCCGTCGTCGGCGTGCAGATCGTGAAGTCCGGGACGGTCACCGTGCTCGGCGAGCCCGCCGGGGCGACCGCGCTGCGGCGCACGGTCGGCTACGTCACCCAGGCCCCCAGCGTCTACGCCGACCTGTCGGTCCGGGAGAACGCCCGCTACTTCGCCGCCCTGTACGGCCTGGGCGCGGCCGAGGCGGACCGGGCGATCGCCGACGTCGGACTGGCCGGCGCGGCCGGGCAGCTGGTCGGCAACCTCTCCGGCGGCCAGCGCAGCCGGGCCTCGCTGGGCTGCGCGATGGTCGGCTCGCCCCGGCTGCTGGTGCTCGACGAGCCCACCGTGGGCCAGGACCCGGTGCTGCGCGCCGACCTGTGGGCGAAGTTCCACACCCTCGCCGCGGCGGGCACCACGCTGCTGGTCTCCAGCCACGTGATGGACGAGGCCGGGCGCTGCGACCGGCTGCTGCTGATCCGTGACGGCGCGCTGATCGCCGACGACACCCCGGACGCCATCCGCGCGGTGGCCGGCACCGACGACCTGGACGCGGCCTTCCTGCGGCTGATCCGCGCCAGCGAGCAGGTGGCGGCATGAACGCGCGGATCACCCTGGCCACCGCGGCGCGGATCCTGCGGCAGCTGCGGCACGACCGGCGCACGGTGGCCCTGCTGGCCGTCGTGCCGTCGGCGCTGCTGGTGCTGCTCTATTTCATGTACGACGACCCGGGCGGCACCTTCGACCGGATCGCGCTGGTCATGCTCGGCATCTTCCCGTTCACCATCATGTTCCTGGTGACCAGCATCGCGATGCTGCGCGAACGCACCAACGGCACGCTGGAACGGCTGCTCACCACCCCGCTCGGCAAGCTCGACCTGCTCTTCGGCTACGGCCTGGCGTTCGGGCTGGCGGCCACGGTGCAGGCCGGCGTGGCGGCGGCAGCGGCGTACTGGCTGCTCGGGCTGGACACGCTCGGCAGCACGGCGCTGGTGGTGCTGATCGCCGTGGTCGATGCGGTGCTCGGGGTGGCCCTCGGGCTGTTCTGCAGCGCCTTCGCGCGCACCGAGTTCCAGGCCGTACAGTTCCTACCGGTGGTGGTCATCCCTCAGCTGCTGCTGTGCGGGCTGTTCGTGCCGCGCGGGCAGATGGCGGGCTGGTTGCAGGCGGTCGCGGATGCCATGCCGCTGTCGTACGCGGTCGAGGCGCTCACCCAGGTCGGCGCGCACCCGGACGCCACCACCATGATGTGGCGCGACCTGACGGTCGTGGCCGGCGCGGCGGTGGTCGCCCTGGTCCTGGCCGCCGCGACCCTGCGGCGCCGCACACCCTGACGAGGAGTTGCCGGTGGTACGGCGGAGCGGGCGGCGTCCGGGCAACCAGGACACCAAGCAGTCCATCCTGGAGTCCGCCCGCGCGGTCTTCGCCGAGACCGGCTACGACAAGGCCTCGGTCCGGGGCATCGCGGCCGCGGCCCAGGTCGACCCGGCGCTGATCCACCACTACTTCGGCACCAAGGAGAAGCTGTTCCTGGCGGCGATGAACTCGCCGATCGACCCGGCCGAGCTCATCCCGCGGGCGATGGCCGGGCCCCGGGAGCAGGCCGGCGAGCGGCTGGTCGCGCTGGTGCTCAGCGTCTGGGACTCCCCCGCCGGCAGCGCCGCGATCGCGCTGATGCGCTCGGCGATCAGCAACGAGTGGACCGCCCGGCTGATGCGCGAGTTCGTGGTCACCCAGGTGCTCCGGCGGGCGATCGCGGAGCTGGGCATCAACGCCGCGGAGGCGCCGACCCGCACGGCGCTGGTCGCCACCCAGATCGGCGGGCTGGCGATGGTCCGCTACATCCTCAAGGTCGAGCCGATCACCTCCCTGCCGCCCGAGCGGCTGGTGGCGGCGATCGGCCCGGCCGTGCAGCGCTACCTGACCGGCGACCTGCCTGGGGTCTTCGACGCTTAGCCGGCCGCCTCGCGGGTGCAGCGGTGGCAGAGCACCGGGTGCAGCAGGTGGGCCAGGTCGTGCCGGTCGGTGACCGGGCGCGGGAAGGACAGCCGGGCCAGCCGGTCGCCGAGGCGGACCAGGAAGCCGTACCGGTCCAGGCGGACCACCTTCGGCTGGTCGCCGGGGCGCGCGGCGGGGCCCAGCCGGCGCCGCACGTAGCCGGCCATCTCGTCGAGGTGGTGGTCGGCGAGGTCGGCGATCAGGTCGAACTCGATGGCCCGCAGCGGGTCCGGCACGGCCAGCGCGTAGTCCTCGGGGTCGATGTCGATCAGCACGCCGTCGCGCTCGTAGCGCACCTCGGCGACCTCCATCCGGTGCAGCACCTGGGTCGTGCCCACGTCCAGCAGGTCCGCGGCCGGGTCGGTGTCGGCGTAGTCCAGGGCGGCCTCGCGGGCCTGCTCGCCGGTGAGCGCGACGGCCCAGCCGGCCACCCACACCCGGCCCAGCGAGGGCGCGCCGGCGGTCGGCGGCACGTCGCTGATGTCGAGCACCAGCGCGGTGTCGTCGGTGCCCGGGCCGGGGCGCAGCGCGGTGGTGAGCGCGCCCTTCGCCGGGGCCAGAAGCAGCACCCGGCCCTGGCTGTCGGTCACGTGCCGGACCGGGTACGCGCCCTGCCGGCAGGCGATGTGCGCGGTCGCGGGCAGGTGACCGGCGGCCAGGGTTCGGGCCACCTCGGCGGGCGTGGGCTGCATAGCGGGTACCTCCGGTGCACCGGTCAGGATTGCCTAAGTTAGGTTAGGCTAACCGTACAACATTTCCGGACCGAAGTGAGATCACCCGTGAACAACTCCCGACCCAAGGCCCGGCTGTCGCGGGCTCTCGGCATCCCGCTCACCCGCAAGTGCGTGAAGTACTTCGAGCGGCGGCCGTTCCCGCCCGGCATGCACGGCCGGGGCCGGCGCAAGGCGTCGGACTACCAGGTCCGGCTGCTGGAGAAGCAGCGCCTGCGGCACCAGTACAACGTCAGCGAGGCGCAGCTGCGCAAGGCGTACGACGACGCGCACCGCAGCCAGGGCAAGACCGGCGAGACCCTGGTCGCGCTGCTGGAGAGCCGGCTGGACGCCACCGTGCAGCGCGCCGGGCTGGCCCGCACCATCTACCAGGCCCGTCAGCTCGTCGCGCACGGCCACTTCCTGGTCGACGGCCAGAAGGTCGACCGCCCGTCGTACCGGCTCAAGCCCGGCCAGGTCGTCGAGGTGCGGGAGAGCAGCCGGCAGAAGCCGCCGTTCCAGCTCGCCGCGACCGGCGCGCACCTGGACGGGCCGACCGCGCCGTATCTGTCCACGGTGGTGGAGGAGCTGCGCACCACGGTGATCCGCAAGGCGCTGCGGGCCGAGGTCCCGGTGGTCTGCGACGAGCAGCTGGTGGTCGAGTTCTACGCCCGTTAGCGGGTCTGCTCCAGCCAGGAGGCATAGAGCTTGGCGTAGATGGAGTCCTCGTCCGCCAGCAGCGTGGCGTGCGGGCCGCGTTGCACGACGCGGCCCGCGTCCACCACGATCACCTCGTCGGCGGACTGCGCGGTGGACAGCCGGTGGGCGATCGCCACCGTGGTCCGGCCCCGGGTGACGGTGTCGAGCGCGCGCTGCAGGCGCACCTCGGTGGCCGGGTCGACCGCGCTGGTCGCCTCGTCCAGCACCAGCAGGTCCGGGTCCGCGACGTACGCCCGGACCAGCGCGACCAGCTGCCGCTCCCCCACGCTGAGCGCCTCGCCGCGCTCGCCCACCGGGGTGCGCAGCCCCAGCGGCAGCCCGGCCAGCCAGTCCGCCAGGCCCAGCTCGAGGAACGCCAGCTCCAGGTCGTCGTCGCTGAGCGCGGGCGCCGCGAAGCGGATGTTCTCGGCGACCGTGGCGTCGAAGAGGAAGCCGTCCTGCGGCACCATCACCACCCGCGAGCGCAGCGACGCGAACCGCACCGAACGCAGCGGCGTGCCGGACAGCAGCACCTCGCCGGCGGCCGGGTCCATCAGCCGGGTGAGCAGCTTGGCGAAGGTGGTCTTGCCGCTGCCGGTCTCGCCGACCACGGCCACCCGGGTCCGCGGCGCGATCTCCAGGTCCACGTCCTGCAGCACCACCGGACCGCCGGGATAGCGGTAGGAGACGTCGGCGAAGCGCACCGACAGCGGGCCGGGCGGCAGGTCCACCCCGGCGGCGTCCGGGTCGGCCACGTCCGGCGCGATGTCGAGCACGTCCAGCACCCGGCGCCAGCCGGCGACGGCGTTCTGCGCCTCGTTGAGCACCTCGGTGGCGATCTGCACCGGCTGGATGAACAGCGTGACCAGGAACAGGAACGCGGTCAGCTTGCCCACGGTCAGGCCGCCGCCGACGCCGAGCAGCACGCCCACGACCACCACCGCGGCCAGCGCCACGCCGGCCGCGATCTCGCCGGTGGAGAAGCTGATCACGCTCGTCCGCAGGGCCTTCTGCTGGGCCACCCGCAGGCTCTCGATCGAGGTGTCCAGCCGCTTGCCGGTGCGCCCGGCCACCCCGTACGCGCGGATGACGGTGGCGCCCACGACGCTCTCCGCGACCGCGCCGAGCATCGTGCCGGTGCGCTCGCGGACCACCCGGTAGACGCCGGCCAGCCGCTTCTGGAACAGCCGGATGACCACCGCGGCCGGCAGGAACGCGGCGAACACCACCAGCGTGAGCTGCCAGGAGTAGACCAGCATGACGATCGTGGTGGCCACCAGCTGCCCGGAGGTGAGCAGCAGCAGCACGCCGCCGGTCTGCAGGAACTGGGTGATCTGGTCGACGTCGCCGGTGACCCGGGAGACCAGCGAACCGCGCCGCTCGGACTGCTGGTGCAGCATCGACAGGTCGTGGATGTGCCGGAACGTGCGGCTGCGCAGCCCGGCCAGCGCGGTCTCGCTGACCGTGAACAGCCGCCGGGTCATCAGGTAGCCGCAGACGGTGGAGACGATCAGCGCGGCCAGGGTCAGCCCGACGATCAGCGCGACCACGCGCAGGTCCGGGCCGCCGGGCACCCGGATGCCCCGGTCGATGCCCTGCTGGATGGCGATCGGCACGGCGACCCGGCCGGCCATCGAGACCAGCGCGAGCGCCAGCGTGCCGAGCAACCCGGGACGCAGCTCGGGCGAGAGCGCGATGCCGCGCCGGACGGTGGCAAGCGTGCCCTCCTCCGGCTTCTCCCGTACGGCGGTGCTCACGCGACGATCCTGCTGTCTTCCTCGGCCCGGGCGGCCTCGGCCTGCTCGTACGCGGTGACCAGGTCGAGGTAGCCGGGCTCGGTGGCGAGCAGGTCGGCGTGCGTGCCGGTGGCCACCACCCGGCCGTCGGCGACGTAGACGACCTCGTCGGCGAGCGCGATCGTGGCCCGCCGGTATGCGACCACCAGGATCGACGCGCCGGCGTCGTGCCCGCGCAGCGACGCCAGGATGGCCGCCTCCACCCGCGGGTCGACGGCGCTGGTGGCGTCGTCGAGCACGAGCAGCCGCGGCCGCCCGGCCAGGGCGCGGGCCAGGGTGAGCCGCTGGCGCTGGCCGCCGGAGAGCGAGGTGCCGCGCTCGCCGACGGGGGTGTCCAGCCCGTTGGGCAGTTTGGCGACGAAGCCCTCGGCCTGGGCCTGCCGCAGCGCCGACCAGGCGGCTTCGTCGTCGAGGCCGTCGCGCTCCAGGGTCACGTTGCCGCGCACGGTGTCGTCGAAGACGAACGGCACCTGCGGCACGAGCGCCGCCGCGGACGCCAGCGCCGGCACGCTGAACTCCGGCAGCGCGGTGCCGTCGAGGCTGACCGCACCCTTGTCCGGGTCCACCAGCCGGACGGCGAGGGAGGCGATGGTCGACTTGCCGGCGCCGGTCGCGCCGACCAGCGCGACGGTCCGGCCGGCCGGGACGGTGAAGGAGACGTCGTGCAGGACCTCGGGGCCCTCCCCGTACGAGAAATGGACGTGCTCGAAGCGCAGCTGCGCGGCACCGGTGCCGGCCGGCGCGGCCGAGCCGTAGGCGAGGTCACCACCGGCGCCGAGCACCGCCTGGACCCGCTCCCAGCCGGCGACGCTGCGCGGCAGCTCGGCGACCACCCAGCCGATCGCCCGCACCGGGAAGGCCAGCACGGTGAACAGGAACGAGACGCTGACCAGCTCGCCGACGGTGAGCGCGCCGGTCTGCAGCCGCCACGCGCCGAGCATCAGCACGGCCAGCGTGCCGACGCTGGGCAGGCTGTCCATCACCGGGTCGAACAGGCCGCGCAGCCGGCCCACCGAGATCAGCGCGTCGCGCAGGTCGCCGACGTGCACCGCGAAGCGCCGCGACTCGTCGGCCTCGCGGCCCATGGTCTTGACCACCAGCGCGCCGTCGAAGCTCTCGTGGGCGACCGCGCTGACCCGGCCACGCAGCTGCTGGGCCCGGATCTGCCGGGGTGACATCCGGCGCGAGTAGACCAGGTTGAGCCCGAACAGGGTCGGGAACAGGCAGACGCCGACCAGCGCCAGCACCCAGTCGGTGAGGAACAGCGAGACCAGGGCGGCGGCGATCATCACGATCGTGCCGACCGCGAACGGCAGCGGCGCGATCGGCACGAACGCGGCCTCGACGTCGGAGTTGGCGTTCGACAGCAGCGTGCCGGTGGCGTGCCGCTGGTGCCAGGCCGGCGGCAGCGCCAGATAGCGCCGGGTGACCGCACGCCGGTATCGCGCCTGGAGCCGGAACTGCATGAAGCCGGCGCCGAGGCGGCGGCCGAAGATGCTGGCCACCCGCAGCAGGGCGATGCCGATGAAGGTGGCGGCGATCAGCGCGAGCTCACCCGCGCCGGCCCGGTGCTCGGCGAACGCCGGCACCACCACGTTGCCGATCACCCAGCCGACCACGTACGAGTTCGCGATGACCAGCAGGCCGAACAGGCTGCTGCCGGCGGTGCCGATGACAAAGAGCCGGGGCTCGGTGCGGATCGCCTGGCCCAGCACGCGCAGGCCGCGCCCGAGCACGTCGCGGCTGGCCCTCGTGGTCACGGATCCCCGCCCAGACGTAAGTCCTCGCCGGCTGATCCGGCCTTACCGGTCCATCCTGCCGAACCGCCGGCGAAACGCCACAGGATTTGCATTGTGTCAGCCACCACACCGGTGCGCAGCCCCGGCGGCGCGCCGGGCGGGCGGGTCACCGCGCGCCTACCATCGGCTCATGACCGACTATGCGCGCGCGGAACGCCGGCAGCTCGCCGACCTGCTCCAGCAGGCCGGCCCGGACCAGCCGACGGTGAACACCGGCTGGACCACCCGCGACCTCGCCGCGCACCTGGTGGTCCGGGACCGCCGGCCGGACGCGATGATCGGCGTGCTGATCCCGCCGCTGGCCGGCCACGGCGAGCACGTGCGGCTGGCCAAGGCCGCGCAGCCGTACGCCCAGGTGGTCCAGGAGGTGCGCACCCCGCCGTGGTGGAGCCCGATCAGCAACCCGCTGGTCGACGCGCTGAGCAACACCGTCGAGTTCTTCATCCACCACGAGGACGTCCGGCGGGCCACGCCCGGCTGCACCCGGCGGGTGCTGGAGCCCGGCGAGCAGCGGGCGATCTGGCAGGCCACCCGGCTGACCGCCCGGCTGGCGCTGCGCAAGGTCGGCTTCCCGGTGCTGGTCGAGGCGCCCGGCTTCGGCACCGTGCGGGTCGGCACCGGCGAGCCGCGGGCCACCGTCACCGGCGAGCCGGGCGAGCTGGCGCTGTTCGTCTCCGGCCGGCAGCGCGTCGCCGAGGTCGCGGTCACCGGCGAGCCGGTCGAGGTCGAGAAGCTCAGGACCGCCGGCCTCGGCATGTAACGGATCAGTCCTCGATCAGCGCGGGCACGCCGCCGCGGCAGACGATCTCGAACTTGATCCGGTCGTCGCCGTCGTGCCGGCCGCGGAACTCGCCCTCGGCGTCGTCGTCCTGCGGGCCCCGGTCCTGCTCGTGCAGCTCGAAGCCCTGCCGCGGCGACATGCTCACCACCTCGGGCCGGGTGCCGGCGCACCGGGCGACGACCGTGCCGGCCCGGGTGGGGAAGGTCCGGGTGACCGCGGCGGCGGACGCCGGCGCCGACGGCGGCCGGTCGCCGGTGCCCACCGAGGCCGACGGCGAGACCGCGAGCTGCCGGGCCAGCTCGTCGGCCACCTCGGCCGCGCTCAGCGGGCGGGTCTCCGGCGCGGTGAGGCCGTCGCCGATGACGGTGATCGCCCCGAGGCCGACCAGCACGGCGAACACCGCCGCGCCGAGCCAGCCGCCGGTCATCAGCAGGGTTCGACGATTCATGGGATCGACTATGCCCGGCCGCACCCTAAGGCGGGCCCGCGCGCACGCTAAGGGACGGTTAAGAGCGCCGGCCCGGGCCGTTCACCGGGTTACCGTGCAGCGTGGCCCACCTTCTGCTGATCGAGGACGACGCGGCGATCCGCACCTCCCTGCTGCGGGCGCTGCGCGAGCGCGGCCATGCCGTCGCCGCCTCGCACACCGCGATGGACGGCCTGCAGACCGCCCTGGCCGAACGGCCCGACCTGGTCGTGCTCGACCTCGGGCTGCCCGACCTGGACGGCCGCGAGCTGCTGCGGATGCTGCGCGCGGTGAGCGCGGTGCCGGTCATCGTGGCGACCGCCCGCGACGACGAGCAGGAGATCGTCCGGGTGCTCGACGCCGGCGCCGACGACTACATCGTCAAGCCGTTCACCGCCGCGCAGCTCGACGCCCGGGTGCGGGCGGTGCTGCGGCGCGGCGGGGCGCCCGGCGCCGGCCCGGTGGCGCTGACGGTCGGCGGGCTGCGCATCGACCAGGGCGCGCGGACGGCCACCCTGGACGGCGCCGACCTGGACCTGACGCCCCGCGAGTTCGACCTGCTGCACCACCTGGCGACCCGGGCCGGGCAGGTGGTGAGCAAGCGGGAGCTGCTCAGCGAGGTGTGGCAGATCCCGTACGGGGGCGCGGACAAAACCGTCGACGTGCACCTGTCGTGGCTGCGCCGCAAGCTCGGCGAGACCGCGCAGGAGCCGCGCTACCTGCACACCGTCCGCGGGGTGGGCGTCCGGCTGAGCGGGCCGGCATGAGGCGGCGGCTGATCCTGCTGGTCGCGGCCACGACCTGCCTGGTGCTGATCGCGTTCCTGGTGCCGCTGGCGCTGCTGGTCCGCCAGGTCACCGAGGACCGGGCGATCGGCCGGGCCGACGACGTGCTGCAGACCATCGTGCCGCAGATCGGCACCAGCGACCCCGCGGCGCTGGCGCTGACCGTGCAGGGGCTGCCGCTGCCGGTCAGCGTGTTCCCGCCGGCCGGGCCGGCGCTGGGCGTGGCCGCCGAGCGCACCCCGGCGGTCCGGCTGGCCCAGCTGAACGCGCGCTCGTTCACCGTCGACACCGCCGCCGGCCGGGAGATCGTGGTGCCGGTGCGCAGCGGGAACGACACGTACGTGCTGCGTACCGTCGTGCCCGCCGACCGGCTGACCAGCGGGGTCGCCCGGTCCTGGCTGGTGCTCGCCGGGCTGGGGCTGGCCCTGGTCGTGCTCGGGCTGCTGGTGGCGGACCGGCTGGCCCGGACCATCGTGGCGCCGATCGCCGACCTGTCGGCGGTCTCGCACCGGCTGGCCCGCGCCGAGCTGACCGCCCGGGCCCGCCCGGCCGGGCCGCCCGAGGTGCGCGAGGTCGCCACCGCGCTGAACCAGCTCGCCGGGCGCATCCAGGACCTGCTCCGCGCCGAACGGGAGCAGGTCGCGGACCTGTCGCACCGGCTGCGCACGCCGCTGACGGCGTTGCGGCTGGAGGCGGAGTCGCTGCGCGACGCCGAGGAGGCGGCCCGGGTCTCGGCCGCCGCGGACAGCATCGAGCGCGCGGTCACGGCGGTGATCCAGCAGGCCCGGCGGCGCGGCGACGACCGCGCGGCGGCCGCCGACGCCACCGCGGTGGTCGCCGACCGGGTGGCGTTCTGGACCGTGCTGGCCGAGGACACCGACCGGGAGGTACGCCGGGAGCTCCCGGCCACGCCGCTACCCGTGGCGCTGCCGGCCGACGAGCTGGCGGCGGCGCTGGACGCGCTGCTGGGCAACGTCTTCGCGCACACCCCGGACGGGACCGGGCTGGCCGTCTCGCTGACGGCGCGCCCGGGTGGCGGGGCGGTGCTGACGGTCACGGACTCGGGACCGGGCTTCCCGGCCGAGGCGCTGCGCCGGGGCGCCTCCGGCAGCGGCTCGACCGGGCTGGGGCTGGACATCGCCCGCCGGGCGGCCGAGGCCGGCGGCGGCACGCTGCACGTCGGCACGGCGCCGGGCGGCGGCGCCCGGGTCCGCCTGGAGCTGGCCCCGGTAAAGCGCTTGCCGCCCGACTGAGCCCACCCGCGGCGGAAAACCCATGGAAATTCGCTTCGTCCTCTGTTGTCCTGACTTCCATGTCACTGTTCGATGACCCCGGCCTGTTCGGGCGCCAGTGGGCCGCCGGGTACGACGAGTCGGGCAACCCCGACCCGGCGCCGGCGGTGGACTTCCTCGCCGGGCTGGCGGACGGCGGGCCGGTGCTGGAGCTCGCCATCGGCACCGGCCGGGTCGCGGTGCCGCTGGCCGCCCGCGGCCTGCGCGTCGAAGGGGTCGAGGGCTCCCCCGAGATGGTGCAGAAACTGCGCGCGAAGCCCGGCGGCGCCGGCATCCCGGTGGTCCTCGGCGACCTGGCCGACGTCGCGGTCCAGGGCCGTTTCCCGCTCGCGTACCTGGTCTTCAACACGCTGTTCAACCTGGTCGACGCGGACCGGCAGGCGGCCTGCTTCCGCAACGTCGCCCGGGTGCTGGCCCCCGGCGGCGCGTTTGTCATCGAGGCCTTCGTGCCGAACCCGGCCGACTTCGAACGCGACGAGCGGCACCCGCAGGTCCGCACGCTGACCGAGGACGAGGCGTCGTTCCGGCTGCACCGCTACGACCGGGCCGCGCAGACGTTCGTCCGGCAGCGGATCGGCTTCACCGCCACCGGGGTGCGGCTCCAGCCGTTCGGGATGCGGTACCTGTGGCCGGGGCAGATCGACCGGCTCGCCGCCGCGGCCGGCCTGCGCCTGGCGGACCGCTACGCCGACTGGCACCGGAGCCCGTTCACCGCGGCCAGCACCGACCACGTCTCGGTCTACCGCGCCGCACCGGCCTTTACCCAGCCTTAGCGATCACGCAGCGCGGCCATAGTGCGCCGGGCGCGAACCTGATGGTGTTCCGCACAGCAGACACCGGAGGTTCTCATGATCAAGCTTCGTACCGCTTCCGCCCTCGCGGCCGGCGCGGTGGCCGCGCTCGCCCTCGGCGGTACGGCGATGGCGGCCGGCAGCGACGACCCGAGTTCGGCACCGTCGCCGTCTTCCTCGTCCTCGTCCTCGTCCTCGTCCTCGTCGTCCTCGTCGCCGTCGTCCGCCGAGGCGATCGGTGTGGACGACGCGAAGGCGATCGCGGTCCAGGCGGCCGGGGGTGGCCGGGTGACCGACGTCGAGCGGGAGACCGAGCACGGCCGGGCGGTCTGGGACATCGAGGTCCAGCAGGGCGCCGTCGAACACGACATCAACGTGGACCGCGCCACCGGGGACGTGCTGCGGCACCGGAGCGAGGCCGACGACGACTCCGACGACCACGGTTCGGACGACTGACGCCGTACCGGAAGAAGCGGAGCCCCGGACCAGCCGGTCCGGGGCTCCGTCGTGCTCGGGTTACCGGTCAGCCGACGAAGAGCAGGCGGTTCGGGGAACCGGTGCCCGGGCTGGTCACCTTGTTGAGGGTGGCCCGGTTGACCAGGTAGTCGCGCACCTGGGCCGGGGTGTAGGAGGTGTTGGCCGCCAGCACCAGGGCCGCGGCGCCGGCCACGTGCGGGGACGCCATCGACGTGCCGCTGATCGTGTTGGTGGCGGTGTTGCTGGAGTACCAGGCCGACTTGATGGACGAGCCCGGCGCGAAGATGTCCAGGCAGGTGCCGTAGTTGGAGTAGGAGGCCTTGGCGTCGGTGCTCGTGGTGGCGCCGACCGTGATGGCCGAGGCGACCCGCGACGGCGAGGAGTTGCAGGCGTTCGCGGTCGAGTTGCCGGCCGCCAGCGCGTACGTGACCCCGGAGCTGATCGAGCTCGCAACGGCGTTGTCCAGCGCGGTGCTGACGCCGCCACCGAGGCTCATGTTCGCCACGGCCGGCTTCCTGGCGTTCTGGGTGACCCAGTTGACGCCCGCGATGACGCCGGCGTTGGTGCCGCTGCCCGAGCAGTTGAGCACCCGGACGCCGACGAGCTTGACGGCCTTCGCGACACCCCAGGTGGCGCCGCCGACCGTGCCCGCGACGTGCGTGCCGTGGCCGTTGCAGTCCACGCCGCCGGTGCCGACCGCGTCGTAGCCGTAGGTGGCCCGCCCGCCGAAGTCGCTGTGCGTGTACTTGATGCCGGTGTCGATGATGTACGCCGTCACGTTGCTTGCCGTGGTGTTGTACGTGTACGTGGTGCTCAGCGGCAGGCTCGCCTGGTCGATGCGGTCGATGCCCCAGGTGGCGCCGGTCTGCGTGGCGAGCAGCGAGACCCGCTGGTTCTGCTCCACGTACGCGACGCTCGGGTCGGCGGCGAGCTTCTTCGCCGCGGCCTCGCTCATCCCGGCCTCGAAGCCGTTGAGGGCGGCGCCGAACGTCCGGCGCACCTGCGCGCCGTAGCCACGGGCCAGGCTCGCCGACTTGTCGCCGACGGCCGCGACGCGGTTCGCCTTCGTGCCGACCGCGCTGTCCTTGAGAACCACGATGTAGCTGCCGGCCACCGCGTCGGCGGTGCCGGCGAGCCGGATCTGCCCGGTGGCCGGTGCCGCCGTCGCCGGGGTCACCGTCGCGACGGTCGTCGCTGCCACCACGAGCACACTCACGGCCAGGAACCGGCCGCTGCTGGGGCGTCGAATCGCCATTCTTTTCCTCTCTCGCGCCTGCGGACCTCGGGTTCCGGGCTCGTGGCCCACGTCGATCCGTTGAGCTGAGGTTAGGCGCAAGGCGTCGACAGTTCTCTATATCGAATGGGCCATACCGCCATATGTAAAGAGCACTGACCTGCACGGAAAGCCGTCCGGCCGATTGACAACCGTGCCGCACGAGGGGGCCCGGGTGACCCCCCGGATAGGATTGCGGCGCAGGTCAGCCCGGCGATCGTGGAAGATCAGGGCTAGGCACTCTGGCCCTGGCGACCTCCTGGCAATACTCTGCGGTAACACAGCTGTCACGTAATCCCCCCAGACACGCAAAGAGGCGGCGCCCGATGGCTCTCGAGGTTCCCTACCGGTCGATCCCGGACATGTTCCTGCAACGTGTGCGGGCCACCCCCGACGGTCAGGCATTCGCCGTACCGACCGCGGATGACACCGCGATCACGTGGCTGACGTGGTCGCAGGTCGGTGAGCGCGCCAAGGCGATCGCCGCCGGACTGGCCGGGCTCGGCGTGGGCCTGGAGGACCGGGTCGCCATCATCTCCGGCACCCGGCTCGAATGGGTCCTGGTCGACCTCGGCATCAACTGCGCCGGCGCGGCGACCACCACGGTGTACCCGACCACCGAGCCCGAGGACGCCGCGTACATCGTGGCCGACTCCGGCTCGAAGGTGCTGGTCGCCGAGGACCCCAAGCAGGCGCTCAAGCTGGCCGGCGCGGAAACCTCGATCACCCACGTGGTGCTGATCGACGGCCTGGCCGACGCGGCCGCGTCGCCGCCCCAGCTCACCCTCGCCGAGCTGGAGGAGCGGGGCCGGGCGGCGCTCGCCCAGCAGCCCGACCTGGTCGACAAGCTCGTCGAGGGCGTCGGCCCGGACCACATCGCGACCCTGATCTACACCTCCGGCACCACCGGCCGGCCCAAGGGCGTGCAGCTGCTGCACCGCGGCTGGGCCTGGGAGGGCGTGGCGCAGGCCGGGCTCGGCCTGTTCGAATCGACCGACCTGCAGTACCTCTGGCTCCCGCTGTCGCACTCGTTCGGCAAGACGCTGCTCTGCGGCATCCTGCACGTGGGCGTGCCGACCTACGTCGACGGCCGGGTGGACAAGCTCGTCGACATGCTCGCCGTGGTGCAGCCGACGCTGATGTGCGCCGCGCCCCGGATCTTCGAGAAGGTCTACAACAAGACCGTCACCACCGCGCTGGGCGCCGGCGGCGCGAAGGCGAAGATCTTCAGCTGGGCGGTCGGTGTCGGCAAGCAGAAGGTCGCCCTGGAGCAGGCCGGCAAGCCGGTCGGCGGGGTGCTCAAGGCCAAGTACGCGGTCGCCGAGAAGCTGGTCTTCAGCAAGCTCCAGCAGCGCCTCGGCGGCCGGCTGCGGGTGCTGGTCTCCGGCTCGGCGCCGCTGAGCCACGACATCGGCGAGTTCTTCGCCGCGGCGAACCTGCCGATCATGGAGGGCTACGGCCTGACCGAGTCGAGCGCGGCGAACTTCGTCAACCGGCTCGGCAAGCTCAAGATCGGTACGGTCGGCCAGCCGCTGGGCGACCTGGAGTGCCGCATCGACACCGACGGCGAGATCCTGCTGCGTGGCGCCCCCGTCATGCGCGGTTACCACAATCTGCCGAAAGAGACGGAGGAGGCGTTCACCGAGGACGGCTTCTTCCGCACCGGTGACATCGGCGAGCTGGACAGCGACGGCTACCTGAAGATCACCGACCGGAAGAAGGACCTGGTCAAGACCTCCGGCGGCAAGTACATCGCGCCGTCGGCGATCGAGGGCATGTTCAAGGCGGTCTGCCCGTACACCTCGCAGGCGGTCGTCGTGGGCCAGGCCCGCAACTACGTGACGATGCTGATCTCGCTGGACGAGGACGCGATCGGTGGCTGGGCGGCGAACGGCCCGCTTGCCGGCAAGTCCTACCAGGAGATCCTGGCGGCGCCGGAGACCGAGAAGCTCATCGCGGACTACATCGAGGAGCTCAACGGCAAGCTCAACCGGTGGGAGACCGTCAAGAAGTTCGCCATCCTGCCGCGTGACCTGAGCATCGAGCACGGCGAGATCACCCCGTCGATGAAGATCAAGCGGCGCAGCGTGGAGACCAACTTCGCCGGCCAGATCGACAAGATGTACGCGGGGTCGCTCGTCCAGATGTAGGTCCTGCGAGTTCTTCCGGCGGCGGTCCGTGCTCGGCACGGGCCGCCGCTCGCGTGTCAGGGGCCGTGACAGGGCCGCGTCAGGCCCGTGACAGTCCCGGCCCCGATCGTGGACGCATGACAAGCTCAGCGATAACGGTCTCCGGGCTGCGAAAAGCGTTCGGGGACAAGGTCGTGCTCGACAGCATCGACCTGGATGTGCAAGCCGGCACCGTCCTGTCCCTGCTGGGTCCGAACGGTGCGGGCAAGACGACCGCGGTGAACGTGCTGACCACGCTGATGAGGCCCGACGGCGGGACGGTCCGGGTCGCCGGGCACGACATCGTCACCGAGGCCAAGGCGGTGCGCGCGGCGATCGGGGTCACCGGCCAGTTCGCCGCGGTGGACGAGCTGCTCACCGGGCAGGAGAACCTGCAGCTGATGGTGGATCTTCACCGGGTCGGCAACCGGATCATCGGGGAGCTGCTGGACCGCTTCGACCTCGCGGAGGCGTCATCGAAGCGGGTGACCACCTATTCCGGGGGCATGCGCCGCAAGCTCGACCTGGCGATGACGCTGGTCGGCAAGCCACGGATCATCTTCCTGGACGAGCCGACCACCGGGCTGGACCCGCGCAGCCGCCGCACGATGTGGGGCATCATCCGCGAGCTGGTCGCCGACGGGGTGACCGTCTTCCTCACCACCCAGTACCTCGAGGAGGCCGATCAGCTGGCCGACCGGATCGCGGTGCTCGACCGGGGCCGGTTGGTCGCGGAGGGCACCTCCGCCGACCTCAAGCGGCGGATTCCCGGCGGGCACGTCCGGTTCCGGTTCGCCGGCGTCCGCGACCTCGAC
This sequence comes from Actinoplanes sp. NPDC049599, assembly GCF_044465625.1. Taxonomy (NCBI): domain Bacteria; kingdom Bacillati; phylum Actinomycetota; class Actinomycetes; order Micromonosporales; family Micromonosporaceae; genus Actinoplanes; species Actinoplanes sp. NPDC049599. The sequence goes on along the minus strand of NZ_JBITLX010000009.1, from coordinate 53,452 downwards.
GCGGCCGCGCTGGTCGTGGCCGGCGCCACCCGCGACGACGAGGGACTGAGCCTGCGGGTGGCCGGCGACGGCGGGCCGGAGTCGGTGCGGGCGCTGCTCAACCGGCTGCACGAGCACGCGGTCCCGGTCGAGGGGTTCTCCGTGCACACGCCGGACCTCGATGACGTCTTCCTCGCCCTGACCAGCCACTCGAGCACGGAGGTGCCGGCGTCATGACCACCACTGCGACCCCGCTGGGTGACTCGGCGATCATGTTGCGCCGCAACTTCCGGCACACCGTCCGGAACCCCACCTCGGTGTTCAACGCGATCCTGTTCCCGATCGTCATCATGCTGATGTTCGTGTACCTGCTCGGCGGCGCCTTCGACGTCGGCGAGAAGTACGTCGACTACGCGACCCCGGGGATGATCCTGCTGGCCATCTGTTACGGGTTGAGCGCCACCTCGACGGCCGTCAACTCCGACATGACCAAGGGCATCATCAACCGCTTCAAGGTCATGGACGTCTCCCGCGGCGCGGTGCTGACCGGGTACGTGGCCACCACGGTCGTCACCAACCTCATCGCCGTCGCCGCCGTCGTCGCGACGGCCCTGCTGCTGGGCTTCCGCTCGCCCGCGGATCCCCTCGACTGGCTCGGGGTGCTCGGTCTCGTGCTGCTCACCGCGCTCGCGACCAGCTGGCTCTCGGTCGCCCTGGGCCTGGCCGCGAAGACCCCGGAGACGGCGGGCATGGCCACCGTGCCGCTGATCATGCTGCCGTTCTTCAGCAGCGCGATCGTGCCCGCCGAGAAGATGGGGCCGGGCGTCCGGCAGTTCGCGGAGTACCAGCCCTTCACACCGATCATCGAGACCCTGCGGGGGCTGCTGGCCGGCACCCCGTCGGCCGGCGACGCGATCACCGCGACTGCCTGGTGCGTCGGGATCGCGCTCGTCGGCTACCTGTGGGCGCTCGCCTCGTTCAAGAAGCGAGCGTGACCGCGACCAGCTGATCCCAGCCCGTCCGGGTGCCCTCCCGCGCCGCCTCGGCGAACCGTGTGTCGCCGAGGCGGCGTCGCGCTTCCTGCTCGATCCGGGCCACGTCCGGGTGCGCACGATGCGGCAGCCCCCGCACCCCGGCGCTCGCCGCCAGCAGCCGTGCGGCCTGCTCGCCCTGCCCGCGGCGCAGGGCCAGGTCGGCGACCCCGACGATGACCTGCGCGATCAGGGACGGGTAGCCGGCCTCGGCCGCCGCCTCGTAGGCGGCGGTGTGGTGCTGGTGCGCCGCGTCGAGCTCCTCGGCCAGGTAGCCGAGCAGGTCCTGGGTCACCGCGCGGACGTGCGGCCGTTGGGCGCCGCCGCCCAGCAGGGTGGTCGCGAGGTCGAGCTGCCGGCGGGCCGCCGCGGCGTCGCCGGCCCACCGGGCCAGGTCCGCCCGCGACAGGGCCAGCTCGGCCAGCGCGTCCGGCCAGGTGACCCGCGCCGCGAACCGCTGCCCCTCGGCGATCACCGCCGCGGCGGCCGCCCGGTCGCCCAGCATCCAGTACAGCTGCGCCTGCCGGGCCCGCAGGCTGATCACGTCCTCGGTGGCGCCGACCTCGGTGACGACCGCGATCGCCTCCTCGTAGTGCTCGCAGGCGGCGACCAGCTCGCCGCGCATGGCGATCCGGTCGGCCAGCTCGGTCAGGGCGAACGAGATCCCCTGCCGTTCGCCGAGCGCCCGGAACTCGGCGAGCGCCCGTTCCAGGTACGCGTCCGCGTCCCGGCCGCCCTCGCCGAGGTGGACCCGGGTCTTGCCGAGCAGCAGCCGGGTCTGTGCGCGTACCCAGGGGTCGGCGTCCTCCAGCAGCGGCTCGAACGCGGGCAGGAACGCCGCCGGCTCCCGCAGAATCCGTTCCATCGGCGGGACGAAGCCCATCAGCGGGTGCCGGCCCCCGGCCTGCCCGGTGAGCCGGTACGCCTTGTGGATCCACTCCTCGGCCTCACGTTCGTCACCCCGCCCGCTGGTCAGGAAGAGCACGATCAGCGCGTACACCATGGCGCGGACGTCGTCGGCCACCGTGCCGGGCACCGCGGTGGCCGCCATCGTCAGCTCCAGGCCCTCGGCCTTGTGCCCGGCCAGCCACCAGTACCAGCCGGCGCCCGCCGTGAGCCGCATCGCCGCCTGCGCCTCGCCGGCCGCCAGCGCACCGCGCATCGCGGTGCCGATGTTGTCGTACTCGGCCTCCAGCGTGGCCAGCCAGGCCAGCTGCTCGGCGCGGCGCAGGTGCGGCTCGGCGGCCTCGGCGAGTTCGGTGAAGTAGCCGAGGTGCGCCTGCCGCACCCGGTCCGGCTCCCCCGCCTCGGCGAGCCGGAGGGCCGCGTACTGCTTGATCGTCTCGAGCATCCGGTAGCGCGGCGCGCCGTCGCCCTCGGTGAGCAGCAGCGACTTCTCGGCCAGCGAGGTGAGCACCTCGAGCACCTGCTCCGGCTCGACCCCGTGGCCGGCGCAGACCCGCTCGGCCGCCTCCAGGCCCGCGCCGCCGGAGAACACCGCGAGCCGGCGCAGCACCAGCCGTTCGGCGTCGGTGAGCAGCTCCCAGCTCCAGTCGACCACCGCCCGCAGCGTCCGGTGCCGCGGCAGGGCGGTCCGGCTGCCACCGGTGAGCAGGCGGAACCGGTCGTCGAGCCGGTGCGCGAGCTGGTCCAGCGACATGGTGCGCAGCCGGGCCGCGGCCAGCTCGATCGCCAGCGGGATCCCGTCCAGCGCCCGGCAGACGCGCGCCATCGTGACCGACGTGGGGGCATCGACGGCGAGATCCTTGCGGACCGCGGCCGCCCGGTCCCGCAGCAGCCGGACGGCGGGCGCGGACTCGATCTCGCCGGGGCCGGCGTCGCGCTGCGGCAGGGCCAGCGGCTCGACCAGCCACACCGCCTCGCCGGTGATGCCGAGCGGCTCCCGGCTGGTCGCCAGGATCCGCAGCCGCCGGCACTCGCCCAGCACCCGATGGGCGAAGATCGCCGCCTGCTCGATCACGTGCTCGCAGTTGTCCAGGATCAGCAGCGCCTCGCGCTCGCGCACGGCGGCGATGAGCCGGTCCGTCAGGTCCGCGTTCGGGGCCCCGCCGAGCAGCGCGTCCCGCAACCCGAGCCCGGCGAGCGTCGACTGCGCCACGTCACCCTCCGGGCCGATGGTGGCGAGCTCCACCAGCCAGACGCCGTCCGGCAGGTCGCCGAGCAGCGTGCGCGCGGTCTCGGTGGCCAGCCGGGTCTTGCCGGAGCCGCCCGGCCCGATCAGCGTGGTGAGCCGGTGACCGGCGAGCAGCGCCCGGACCGCGGCGACATCGGCGTCCTTGCCGACGAAGCTGGTCAGCTCGGCCCGCAGGTTGGTCTGCCGGTGGTGCTGCGGCCGGCCCAGCTCGCCGCGCAGCAGCGCGACGTGCAACGCGGACAGCTCCGGCGAGGGATCGGCGCCCAGGGTGTCGGCCAGGGCGGCGCGGGTGCGCTGGTACGCCAGCAGGGCCTCGTTGTCGCGCCCGGCCGCCACGAGGGCCCGCATGAGCGCGGCGACGAGCCGTTCCCGCAGCGGGTACGCGGCCACCAGGTCGGTCAGCTCGGTGACCAGCTCGGCGGCGTGGCCCAGGCCGGTCTCCGCGTCGAAGCGGTCCTCCAGCGCGGCCAGGCGCAGCCCCTCGAGCCGGGTGACCGCCGCCTCGAACGCCGCGCTGTCCGGCAGCCGGACGTCCTGCATGGCGGCGCCGCGCCACAGGGCGAGGGCCTCGCGCAGCAGCCGTGCCCGCCGGGGGGCGTCGTCACGGACCTGGCCCGCGGTGAGGAGGCGGGCGAACCGCACGGCGTCGACGGCGTCGGGCGCGACCATCAGCCGGTAGCCGTCGGTCTGCCCCTCGATCGATCCCTCCGGAAGCACCTTGCGCAGCCGGGAAACCAGGCGGTGCAACGCGTTCGCCGCGTCGGCCGGCGGCTGCTCGCCCCAGATCCAGTCGACGAGCGTGTCCCGGCCGACCACCCGGCCGGGTTCGAGCGCGAGCGCGATCAGCAGCCCGCGCAGCCGCGCGCCCGGCACGTCGGCGAGGGAGCCGTTTTCCGTGCGAACCTCGAACGGGCCGAGCATCCCGATGTGCACGCGGCAGATCTTGCCACGCGCGGGTGCCGGCGCCCGCCCCTGTCTCACCCGAGCCAGACGCCGTCGCGCATCAGCGTCCGGCCCTTGATCTCGTTCTCCTCCCGCCAGGCCTGGATGCGCTCGGGCCGCAGCACCAGATAGACGTAGCTGCCGCCGATCTTGCGCGGGTCCCAGTCCGTACCGTCGGCGTAGCCGTCCGCCACCCACGGCGGCGCGTCCCGCACCGGGAAGGTCTCCACCAGCCGCGCGTCGATCATCACGACGTCGCGGGTCGTGCCGAGGGCGAGCCGCACGGTGCCGGTGGCGGTCAGGCCCGCGGCCGTGCGGGAGGCGCCGTCGGTGGCCAGCACGATGTGGTCCCGCAGCCAGGCGAGGGTCAGCGGCACCAGGTAGGGGCCGTCGGGGGTGGCGGTGGCCACCCAGGCATCGGCCACCGGGGCGGTCAGCTTCGCCAGGACATCGGCCTTGCGGACCGCTGCGGGGCGGGGTTCGGGAGGAGTCACGGCCATGTGTGCCAGTACAGCACCGCGCCGGGCGACGCGGCCATGCCTGCCGGCGCGGCAGGTCGCGGGTGCCGGACCGGGGGTCGGCCGGGGCGGTGTGGTCGGGGCGGGTCAGGCGATGACCGCGGGGGTGCGCCATGCCGGGCGGGCCGCGCGGTCGAGGTCGTGGCGGACCGAGGCGATCCGGCGGACCGCTTCGGTGAGGTCGTCGGCGGGCAGCGCGAACGGCAGCCGGATGAAGCGTTCCAGGGTGCCGTCCAGGCCGAAGCGCGGGCCGGGCGCCAGCCGCACGCCGACGTCCTCGGCCGCCCGGGACAGCGCGCTGGAGATCGGCCCGTCCAGCTCCGCCCAGAGCATCACCCCGCCGGCCGGCACGGTGAAACGCCACTCCGGCAGGTACTCGCCCAGCGCCGCGACCAGCGCGTCCCGCCGGGCCGCCAGCTGCGCGCGGCGAACCGCGACGATCGACTCGGCGTCCCGCAGCAGGTGGCACGCGACCAGCTGTTCGAGGACCGGGCTGGCCATGTCGACGCCCACCCGCAGGGCCGCGAGCCGCTGCACCAGCGGTGCGGACGCCCGCACCCAGCCGATCCGCAGGCCACCCCAGTAGGCCTTGCTCATGCCGCCGATCGAGACCACCCGCGAGTGCCGGTCGAAGACGGCGACCGGCGGCGGCACCGGCGTGCCGTCCAGCGACAGGTCCACGAACGACTCGTCGACGACCAGCTCGGTGCCGGCGGCGTGTGCCGCGGCGACGAGGCGTTCGCGCAGCTCGGCGGGCATCAGGTGGCCGGTCGGGTTCTGGAACTCCGGGATCACGTACGCCAGCCGGGGCCGGGTCTGCCGCAGCGCGCCGAGCAGCATCTCGCCGTCCCAGCCGGAGGCCGCGTCGAGCCCGTGGGTGTTGATCCGGGCCCGCCGCGCGGCGAGGGCGGCGAGCGCGTTCGGATAGGTGGGCGACTCGACCAGCACGGTGGCGCCGGCCGGGACCGACAGCCGCAGCACCAGGTCGAGGGCGTGCTGCACGCCGCTGGTGATGAGGATCTGCTCGGCGCTGGTCGGCGCGCCCCGGGCGGTGTAGCCGTCCGCGACCGCCTCCCGCAGCTCCATCAGCCCGGTCGGGTGGTAGCCCGCGCTGCCGAGGAAACGCGGCAGGTCGTCGGCGGCGGCACGGGCGGCGGGCACGAGCTCGACGGGCGCGGCCGAGGCGGCCACACCCAGGTCGATCATGTCCATGTCGTCGCCCGGCGTCCACAGCCCGGAGGTGGCGACCCGGTGGCCGTTCGGCAGGGTGGTCCAGCTGCCGGCACCGCGCCGGCTGGTCAGGTGCCCGGTCTCCCGGAGCGACCGGTACGCGGCCGTGACGGTGGTCCGGCTGATGCCCAGCGCCTCGGCGAGCTCGCGTTCGGCGGGCAGGCGCACGCCCAGCGGCAGCCGGCTGTCGGTCAGCAACCCGCGGATCGCCCCGGCGAGCGCGGCGTAGTCCGGACTGCGGTGCCGCCCCGGCAACGAGTGCCACTGACCGAGCAGACGAGCCAATTGGCCCCCGCGAACCGACGTCGTCATGGCCACCTCCGGCAAATTGGCTCTTTGATCGCGCGTAATTGGCCTTCAGAGTGGCATCTATGAGTCGCCTGAGCAACCTCGTTCCCGCCGGCGTCCGGCTCCCCCGCCGGGTCACCCAGCTCTTCGCGGGCCTGGTCCTCTACGGGCTGAGCATGGCCTTCATGGTGGAGAGCAGCCTCGGGCTCAACCCGTGGGACGTCTTCCACCAGGGTGTGTCGAAGGCCACCGGGATCAGCTTCGGCTGGGTGGTGCTGCTGACCGGCGTACCGGTGCTGGCGCTCTGGATCCCGCTGCGCCAACGCCCCGGCTTCGGCACGATCGCCAACCTGGTGGTGATCGGCTTCGTGGCCGACGGCGCGCTGGCCCTGCTCGCCCCGGGCGAGTCGATGGCGATGCGGATCACCTACCTGGTGGTGGGGATCGCCCTGAACGGGGTCGCGACGGCGATGTACATCGGGGCCCGGTTCGGCCCGGGCCCCCGGGACGGCCTGATGACCGGAATCGTGCGCCGCTGGCCGCGGCTGTCGATCCGGCTGGTCCGGACGAGCATCGAGGTGCTGGTGTTGGGGATCGGCTTCCTGCTGGGCGGCACGATCGGCTTCGGGACGGTGGCGTACGCGCTGGGAATCGGTCCGCTGGTGCAGCTCTTCATGCCGGCGTTCGCGGTGCCGGAGGACGGCTCGGCTGAGCCGGGCACTGCGGTGGTGCAGGCGGGAAGTCAGCAGCTGGCGCCGGCTGCGGCGGGCTGAGCCGTCGGATGCAACTCGGGTCCGGGGATCGAACGGCCCGCGGACCGCAGGCTGAGTGGTCCGCAGACCGGGCGGGCCGTGGTGCCGGGCGGTCCGTGCGGTCGTCGCGGCGAGGGCCACGTGGTCCTCGGGTCGGGTGATCGGCCGGCGGGGTGGTGCCGGGAGCCGGTCTCGCGAAGCGGGCGAAATGTCCGGGCGGGCGGACACAGCTTGGTGATCATCCCGACACATTTGCTTTCCGGTTCGGCGGGGGCACGGCATCATGGCGACATGGGGGCTGGCGATTGGCATTGGAACGACGCTTGGATCTTCGTGTCCGCGGTCATCGCCGAACGCCTGGAGCGCGACCGGGCCCTGCACGCGGCGCTTCCGGTCACCGGCGCGAGCCTGGCCGACGTGCTGGCCGCGGCCGACTTCCTGCACCACAGCGTGCCCAGCCGGGCCGAGCTGGAGGATTCCGTGCGCCGCCTGGCCGGGGCCGGTCTGCTCACGGTGGACGATGACCTGGTCGAGGTCGCGCCGGCCGGCGAGCAGCTGTGGCGCACCCGGCCGTTCAGCGGCCTGTCCTCCGCCGTGGTGACCCTGCAGACCCAGCTGAACCGCGCGGCCACCCCGGGCGAGTCCGACTGGAAGCTGGACGAGCGCACCTACAACGCGGCTGTCCGCGAATACTCCCTGCGCCTCGCCGACGGCCGCTGACCGCAGCCGCGGACAACGGCCGCCGCGGACAACGGCCGCCGGCTGCCGGTTGACAAGATCGGGTCAGCGGACCGGGTTGCCCGCCGCTCGCAGGCTTTCCTTGACCTCGCCGATCGTCAGCTCTCCGAAGTGGAACACGCTCGCCGCCAGCACCGCGTCGGCGCCCGCCGCCACCGCCGGCGGGAAGTGGGCCACCGCGCCGGCGCCGCCGCTGGCGATCACCGGGATCGTGACCACCGCGCGCACCGCCGCGATCAGGCCCAGGTCGAAGCCGGCCTTGGTGCCGTCCGCGTCCATCGAGTTGAGCAGGATCTCGCCGGCGCCCAGCTCGGCCACCCGGCGGGCCCACTCGACCGCGTCCAGGCCGGCGCTCTTGCGGCCGCCGTGGGTGGTGACCTCCCAGCCGCTCGGGTGCTCCGGCGTCGGGCCCGACGGCAGCCGCCGCACGTCGAGCGAGAGCACCAGCACCTGGTTGCCGAAGCGGTCGGCGATCTCGGCGATCAGCTCCGGGCGGGTGATCGCCGCGGTGTTGACGCCGACCTTGTCCGCGCCGGCCCGCAGCAGGGTGTCGACGTTGTCGACCGAGCGGACTCCGCCGCCCACGGTCAGCGGGATGAAAACCGACTCGGCGGTGCGCCGGACCACGTCGAGCATGGTGCCGCGGTCGTCGGACGAGGCGGTGACGTCGAGGAAGGTCAGCTCGTCGGCCCCGGCGGCGTCGTAGGCCGCGGCCAGCTCGACCGGGTCGCCCGCGTCGCGCAGGTCGACGAAGTTGACTCCCTTGACCACCCGCCCCGCGTCCACGTCGAGACAGGGAATCACCCGCACCGCCACCGTCATGCCGCAACCCTATCGAGCGGGCCGGCGGCCGGTGCGCGAGTATCCACAGGGCGGCCGGGTCGCAGCGCCCCGAGCAGCACACCACCGACCACGAGCACGCCGCCGGCCACGTCCGTCAGGTGCACCGGCTCGCCCAGCACCAGGGCCGCCGACGCGATGCCGAAGACCGGCACCAGCATCGAGAACGGGGCGACCGTTGTGGCGCCGTACCGTCGGATCAGCGCGCCCCACGCGCCGAAGCCGGCCAGCGTCGCGACCAGCGCGACGAAAATCAGCACGCCGGCCGCGGCCGGGTCGATCGCGCGGAGCGCGGCCAGGTCCGCGGCCGGTCCCTCGACAAGCAGCGAGAGTACGGCCAGCGGCGCCGCCGCCACCGCACTCACCCAGACCATGAACCGCAGCATGTCCGTCGGCGCCGCCCGCCGGGTAGCCACATTGGACAGCCCCCAGGCCACCGCCGCGCCCAGGACCAGCCCGAACGCCCCGGCCGGCAGCCCGCCCCCGCCGAGCCGCACCGCGACCACGCCGATGCCGAGCGCCGCCACCGCCAGCCCGGCCAGCTGGCGACGACCGGGCCGTTCGCGCAGCAGCAGCACCGCGAAGACCATGGTGAACACCGCCTGGCTCTGCAGCACCAGCGAACTGAGCCCGGCCGGCATCCCGGCGGCCATGCCGGCGAAGAGCAGCGAGAACTTCGTCACGCCGAGGGCGAGCGCCACCGCGATCACCCACCGCCACCGGGCCGGCGGCCGACCCACGAACAGCACCGCGGGGAACGCCGCCAGCAGGAACCGCAGCGCCGAGAAGAGCAGCGGCGGGAAGTGGTCCAGCCCGATGTCGATCACGACGAAGTTGACGCCCCACACGGCGGCCACGGCCACGGCGAGCGCGATGTCACGCGGTTTCATCCGGTCAGCCTCGCCGCCACCAACGGTGAAGCACCAGCGAATAGTGCTACACCGAGGATGTAGCGTGACTACATGATTGATCTGGGCCGGCTCCGCGCCCTGCACGCCGTGGCCAGCTACGGAACGGTGCTGGCAGCCGGCGAGGCGCTGCACTGCACCCCGTCCGCGGTGTCCCAGCAGCTCGCCAAGCTGGAACGCGAGACCGGCGCCACCCTGATCGAGAAGGACGGCCGCCGGCTGCGGCTGACCGAGGCGGGCCGGGTGCTCGCCGGCCACGCCGAACGGGTGCTGTCGACGGTCGACGAGGCGGAGGCGGCCCTGGCGGCGCACCGCGACACGGTCATCGGCCGGCTGACCGTGGCGGCGTTCGCGACGGCGTGCCGGGCGCTGCTGCCGTACGCGTTGCACCGGCTGGCCACCGACCACCCGCAGCTGGCGACGGGCCTGGTGGAGGTCAACCCGCACGAGGGCCTGGAGGTGCTCCGGCGCGGCCATGTGGATCTCGCGGTGCTGGACGACTGGCCGGAGGTGGCGCTGCGCTACCCGCCGGGCATCACGCACGTGGAGATCGGCCGCGACGTGGCCGACCTCATCGTGCCGACCGGCCACCGCTTCGCGACGGGCCGCGAGGTGCGGCTGGCGCAGGCCGGCGACGAGCGGTGGATCTCGGCGAAATCCGGGGACATCTGCCACCAGTGGCTGCTGCGGGTGCTGCCGGGGGTCCGGCCGGACTTCCACGTGGGCGAGTTCGAGACGCAGCTGACGTTGATCGCGGCCGGGCTGGGGATTGCGATCATCCCGCGGCTGGCGCGACCGCCGCTGCCGGCGGGGGTGTGCGTGGTGCCGGTGCGGCCGGTGCCGACCCGGCGGGTGGTGCTGGCCTGGCGGGAGGCGTCGGCGGCGCGGCCGGCGGTGACGGCGGCCGTCGGGGCGCTGCGCGAGGCGTGGCGGCGCCAGGAGGTGGCACCGGCCGGCTGACCGGGGGCGGCCGGCTCACGGCCGACCGGACGCGGGCGGCACACGGCCGGACCCGGCGCGGGCGGCACACGGCGCGACCTCGCGCGGGCCGGTCGCGGACCGACCGGACCGCTGGGCCTCAGACCTCGACGATCCGGGGCCGGCCGCCCAGGTAAGCCTCGACCTCGACCTCCACCAGGTGCAACGGATCCAGCAGCCCGGCCACCACCACCAGCGTCGCCACCGGTCGCACCGCGGCGAACAGCGTGCCGTGCGCCCCCGCCACCGCGTCCGAGTACGCCGCGTCCGTCACGTACATCCGGGTGCGGATCACGTCCTCGAGCGCCGCGCCCGCCCCCGCGAGCGCGTCCAGCGCGATCCCGAACGCCGTCAGCGCCTGCGCCCGGGGATCGCCGATGCCCGTCACCGCGCCGTCCACCGTGGCCGTGCAGCCGGCGGTGAGCAGCAGGTCGCCGGCGCGGACCACGCGGGAGTAGCCGTACTTCGCCTCCCAGGGGCCGCCGGAGCCGTACCGCCGCACCGCCGGGGTGGTCATGCCTCGGCCAGCGCCGCGAGTGCCTCGGCCACCGTGAACGCGCCCGCGTAGAGCGCCTTGCCGGCGATCACGCCCTCCACCCCGATCGGCTCCAGCGCCGCCAGCGCGCGCAGGTCGTCCAGCTGGGACACGCCGCCGCTGGCGATCACCGGCTTGTCGGTGCGCGCGCAGACCTCCCGCAACAGGTCCAGGTTCGGCCCGCGCATGGTGCCGTCCTTGGTGATGTCGGTGACCACGTACCGGGCCGCGCCGGCCTTGTCGAGGCGCTCCAGGATCTCGAAGAGGTCGCCGCCGTCCCGGGTCCAGCCGCGGGCCGCGAGGGTGCGGCCGCGCACGTCGAGCCCGATCGCCACCCGGTCGCCGTACTCGCCGCAGATCCGGTCGCACCACTCCGGGTCCTCCAGCGCCGCCGTGCCGATGTTGACCCGGGCCGCGCCGGTCGCCAGGGCGGCCCGCAGCGACGCGTCGTCGCGGATGCCGCCGGAGAGCTCCACCTTCACGTCGAGCCGGCTGACCACCTCGGCGAGCAGCGGCGCGTTCGAGCCCCGGCCGAACGCGGCGTCGAGGTCGACCAGGTGGACCCACTCCGCGCCGTCGTTCTGCCACGCGAGCGCCGCCTCCAGCGGGTCGCCGTAGCTCGTCTCCGAGCCCGCGGCGCCCTGGACGAGGCGGACCGCCTGGCCGTCGGCGACGTCAACGGCGGGCAGCAGGGTGAGGGTCACGAGGTACTCCGATCGGAACAGCGGGACGGGTCAGGAACGGCGGCCGAGCACAACGACCACGAGGGCCGGCAGCACCAGGACGATCATGGCGATCAGCACCAGGCGCAGGGCGAGGTCCGGCACCAGGAACCACACCAGCAGCGCCACGATCAGCGGGATGACCGCGATGCCGGTGCGCTGGGTGCGGCTGCGTTTGTACAACACCCCGGAACTCGGGCGCCGCTTGGGTTTCAACGAGTTGACCACGGCGCGGCGCCGCTGCCGCCGGGCGGACCTGCGGGCCCGGGCGGCCTTCTCCTTCTCCAGCACGGCGAGCCGCTCGGCCCGCCGCTGGGCGCGTTCCTTGCTCACCGCAGACCCGACACCCAGTTGCTCAGCAGGGCGAAACCGGCGTCGGACGACTTCTCCGGGTGGAACTGGGCGGCCGAGAGCGCGCCGTGCTCCACCACCGCGGCGAACGGCTGGTCGTGCGCGGCGGTCGTGACCCGGGCGCCGACGGCCTCGAGCGCGCCCAGGTCGGACGCCGCGTACGAGTGGACGAAGTAGAACCGTGTCTCCGGCGCCAGCCCGGCGAGCAGCACCGACCCGGCCGGCACGGACACTGTGTTCCAGCCCATGTGCGGGATGCGCCGCGCGGCCAGCCGGGTCACCGCGCCCGGCAGCAGCCCGATGCCGCGGGTCTCCACGCCGTGCTCGACGCCGGATTCGAAGAGGATCTGCATGCCGACGCAGATGCCCAGCACCGGCTTGCCGGCCGCGACCCGGGCCGCGATGACCGGGCCGGCGCCGAGCTTCTCGATGCCGGCCATGCACGCCGCGTAGGCGCCGACCCCGGGGACGACCAGGCCGTCCGCGGCGGCCGCGGCGGCCAGGTCGTCGGTCACCGTCACGTCGGCACCGGTGCGCGCGACCGCCCGCTCGGCGGACCGCAGGTTGCCGGAGCCGTAGTCCAGGATCACCACGCTGCTCATCAGCTCTCCCCCGGGATCAGCCAGAGCACGCCGCCGGCCAGCGAGAGCAGGGCCAGCACGGCGACCAGCCCGATGCTGAACCTGGTGGCGCCCTGCCGGGACAGCGAGATCACCCCGCCGACCAGCATGCCGCCGAGCCCGAGCAGCAGGATCGGGACGACGCTGCTCACAGCACGCCCTTGGTCGACGGCAGCGCGCCGGCGTTGCGCGGGTCGATCTCCACGGCCTCGCGCAGCGCCCGGGAGAAGGCCTTGAACTGCGTCTCCACCACGTGGTGGGCGTCCGCCTTGCCGCCGTCGCGGGCCGCGCGCAGCACGCTGACGTGCAGCGTGACCTTCGCGGCGTGACCGAACGACTCGAAGATGTGCCGGGTCATGCTGGTCGGGTAGACCGGCCCGATGTACGGCGCCAGCTCCGGCTCCTCGTGCACGACATAGGGCCGCCCGGAGAGGTCCACGGCCGCCCGGACCAGCACCTCGTCCATCGGGATCGTCGCGGCGCCGTACCGCCGGATGCCGGCCTTGTCGCCGAGCGCCCGCGCGAACGCCTCGCCCAACGCGATCGCCGTGTCCTCCATGGTGTGGTGCGCGTCGATCTCGAGGTCGCCCTCGGTGCGCACGGTCAGGTCGAAGCCGCCGTGCTTGGCGAGCTGGTTGAGCATGTGGTCGTAGAACCCCACGCCGGTCGCCAGGTCGCCCTTGCCGGTGCCGTCGAGATCGATCTCGACGAGCACCTTGGTCTCGTTGGTGACGCGCTCGATGCGCGCGGTGCGAGTCACGACAGTGCTCCCAGGAAAGCGTCGGTTTCGGATTCCGTGCCCGCGGTCACGCGCAGCCAGCCGGCCAGGCCGACGTCGCGCACGAGCACACCGCGGTCGAGCAGGCGCTGCCAGGCCGCGTGCTGGTCGCCGCCGACCTCGAACAGCACGAAGTTGGCGTCGCTGTCGGCGACCCGGACGCCCCGGGCGCGCAGCGTGCCGACGATGCGGTCGCGCTGCTCCTTGATCGCGTCGACGGTGACGAGCAGCGCCGCGCGGTGCGCCAGGGCGGCGCGCGCGGCCGCCTGGGTCAGCGCCGACAGGTGGTACGGCAGCCGGACCAGCTGGACGGCGTCGACCACGGCCGGGTCGGCGGCGAGGTAACCGAGCCGCCCCCCGGCGAAGCCGAACGCCTTGCTCATCGTGCGGGTGACGACGAGCCGCGGGTGCTGCGGCAGCGAGGCGAGCGCGCTGGGCGTGCCCGGGCGGGCGAATTCCGCGTACGCCTCGTCGACGACGACCATGCCCGGCGCCGCCGCCAGCACCGCCGCCACCACCGACGGGTCGAGGGCGGTGCCGGTCGGGTTGTTGGGTGAGCACAGGAAGACCAGGTCGGGCGCGTGCTGGGCGATCTGCGCCACCGCCGACTCCGGGCTGAGACCGAAGTCGGGGTCGCGCAGCGCGCCGATCCAGCGGGTGCCGGTGCCGGCCGCGAGCAGCGGGTGCATCGAATACGACGGCCCGAAGCCCAGCGCCGTCCGGCCCGGGCCGGCGAACGCCTGGAGCAGCTGCTGCTGAACCTCGTTGGAGCCGTTGGCCGCCCACACGTTCGGCATGCGCAGCCCGTGGCCGAGATAACCGGCCAGGTCGGTGCGCAGCGCGACCGCGTCCCGGTCCGGGTAGCGGTTGAGGTCGCGCAGCTCGGCCTGCACGGCCTTGCCGATCGCCTCGACCACGACCTCGGGCACGGGGTACGAATTCTCGTTGGTGTTCAACCGCACCGCGACATCCAGCTGCGGCGCGCCATAGGGCGTCCTGCCCCGCAGATCGTCGCGGATCGGCAGGTCGTCGAGCGTGGTCACGTAGTGCCCACCTTTCGCATGCCCTGCTGGCCCTCAGCGGCGCGGCCGTTTCCGGCCGCCGGCGAGCGAGCTTCGGTGCAGGCGGTCATGCGGTGCCCACCTTTCGCATGCCCTTCTGGCCCTCAGCGGCACGGCCGTTTCCGGCCGCCGGCGAGCGAGCTTCGGTGCAGGCGGTCATGCGGTGAACCTCGCCGTCACGGCCTGACCGTGCGCCGGCAGGTCCTCGGCGTTGGCCAGCGCCACCACGTGCGGCGCCACGTCGCGCAGCGCCGCCTCGTCGTATTCGACCACGTGGATGCCGCGCAGGAACGACTGCACGGACAGCCCCGAGGAGTGCCGGGCGCAGCCGGCGGTCGGCAGCACGTGGTTGGAGCCGGCGGCATAGTCGCCGAGCGAGACCGGCGAGTACGGCCCGACGAAGATCGCGCCCGCGTTGCGCACCCGCATGGCCCACCCGCGCGCGTCCCGGGTCTGGATCTCCAGGTGCTCGGCCGCGTACGCGTCCACCACCCGCAGGCCCTGCTCGAGGTCGTCGACCAGCACGATGCCGGACTGCCGGCCGCCCAGCGCCTCGCGCACCCGGGCCTCGTGCTTGGTGGCGGGCACCTGCACGGCGAGCTGCGCCTCGACCGCATCGGCCAGCGCCGGCGAGTCGGTGACCAGCACGCTCGCGGCGACCGGGTCGTGCTCGGCCTGGCTGATCAGGTCGGCCGCCACGTGCGCGGGCGACGCGGTGTCGTCGGCCAGGATGGCGATCTCGGTGGGGCCGGCCTCGGCGTCGATGCCGACGGTGCCCTGCAGCAGGCGCTTGGCGGCGGTGACCCAGATGTTGCCCGGGCCGGTGATCACGTCGACCGGCTCGCACCGGTCGCCGGGCTCCACGCCGTCGCTGCCGTAGCCCAGCATCGCGACCGCCTGGGCGCCGCCGACCCCGTAGACCTCCGTCACGCCGAGCAGCGCGCATGCGGCGAGCACCCGGGCGTCGGGCAGGCCGTCGTTCTCCGCCTGCGGCGGGCTGGCCACCACCAGCGAGTCGACGCCCGCCACCTGGGCGGGCACCACGTTCATCACCACGGTGGACGGGTAGACCGCCAGGCCGCCGGGGACGTAGAGGCCGACCCGCTCGACCGGGACGTGCCGCTCGGTGACGCTGCCGCCGGGCACCACCTGGGTGGTGATGTCGGTGCGCCGCTGGTCGCCGTGCACCTTGCGGGCCCGCTCGATGGCCACCAGCAGCGCCGCCCGCACGTCCGGGTCGAGCTGCTCGGCCGCGGCGGTGATCGCCGCCGCGGGCACCCGCAGGCGCTCGAGCACCACGCCGTCGAACCGCTCGGTCGCCTCCTTGATCGCGGAGAAACCATGCTCGCGGACCGCCGCCACGACGGGACGAATCTTCTCGACGGCCGCGGAGACGTCGAGCTGGGCACGGGGCAGCAGACCGCGGGGGTCCCGACGGGAGCCGCGCAGGTCGATCCGGTTCAGCACGGGTCAAGTCTAGGCGGCGCCCCCGACAGCCTTCCGCCGCCATTCCAGGCACTGAGAAGGTGGCCTTTGCCGCTTTTACGCCACGAGTAAATGAAGATCACCGGGACGGGGCGCGCGCGGACAGCGACCGGGCCGATACGCTCGCACCGTGGGCGCGATTATCCCGGTCTTCCCGCTGGGCACGGTGCTCTTCCCCGGCCTGGTCCTGCCCCTGCACATCTTCGAGGAGCGCTACCGCACGCTCGTGCGCGACCTGGTCGCCACGACGACCGACGAGCCGCACGAGTTCGGTGTGGTGACTCTGCGGTACGGCTGGGAGGTGGCTGCCCCGGACGGCGACGCCGAACGCCCCGCCGACGAGGAGCCGATCACCGTCGAACAGCTCTACGGCGTCGGCTGCACCGCCGAGCTGCGGCAGGTCACCGAGCTGCCGGACGGGCGCTTCGACATCGTCACGGTCGGCCGGCGCCGCTTCCGGGTGCTGGCGATCGCGGCCGACACCCAGCCGTACGTGACGGCCGAGGTGGAGTGGCTGCCCGACGAGGAGGCCGGCGACCCGGTGCCGGCGCTGCTGGCCCCGCGGGTGCTGGCCGCCTTCCGCACCTACCTGGATCTGCTGCGGCCCGACTCCGAGGTGCTCGACCAGGTGCCCGACGACCCGACCGTGCTGTCCCACCTGGTGGCGGCGACCGCGCAGCTCACCACCGAGGAACGGCAGGAGCTGCTGGCGTCGCCCGACACGGCCAGCCGGCTGCGCACCGAGCTGCGGCTGCTCAACCGCGAGGCGGGTCTGCTGGCCAAGGTGCGGGCGGTACCGGTGCCGCTGTCGGATCTGGCCCGGCCGGTGAGCCCGAACTGAAGCCGGCGCCGTCCAGGTCGTGGCCGTAGCCGGGCTTCGCGCCGGGCAGGTCCAGGTCGGGGTCGTTGGACCAGCCGGCCAGCAGCGTGGTGACGATCACCGCGGCGAAGGCGATCACCAGCAGCGCGCCGTGGGCGTGCAGGTCCGGCGGCCGGTCGTAGGTCTGCCCCGCGGTTGAGCTGTCCTGCCAGTCGTTCCAGGAGCTGAGCCCGACCAGCCGGCCCACCTCCCACATCACCGCCGCGCAGGCGAGCCCGCCGAGGGCCACGCCCAGCAGCAGGCCGGGGCCGCGGTCGCGGCGCAGCACCAGCCAGATCAGCACGGCGGCGAGCAGCCCGAAGACGAAGCCGATCAGCGTGAACCAGCCGTCCGCCGCGATGTACTCCTCCGGCGACGGGTCGTTGACCACGATGCCGTTCTGCCCGGCGTTGATCACCGGGACCGTGGGCGCGAGCCAGGTCCAGAGCAGGCCGAGCGGGGCGCCGGCGGCGGCCAGCGCGGCCGTGATCAACGCGGTGACGAGAGCGGTGCGGCGCAACGGCCGGCGCAGCGGGCGCCGCGGCGACCAGTCCACGACCTCGGCAGGCTCGCCGTACGGGTAGGCCGGCGGCGGCTCGTACAGCGGGGCCTGCGGCGGGCCCGGCTCCTGGCTGGGGTTCACTCCCCGATCCTGCCAGGTGCGGCTGTGCGCCCGGCGCCGAGCATCAGAGCACCGCCGACGGACCGAGGATCATCTTCAGGTCGGCGCGCAGCGCGGGCGTCGGCGCGACCCGCACCGCGCCCAGCCGGAAGATCGTGGTGCGGCTGCCGTTCTGCAGGTGGACGTGCACCTCGGCGTCGCCCGGGTGGCTGACCAGGATCTCCTTGAGCTCGTCGACCAGCGGCGGGGTGCACCGGGTGATCGGCATGGTCAGGGTGATCGGTTTGCTGTCCGGGTTGTGGGTCACGTCCGGCATCGACATGTCCATCGCCATGATCCGCGGGGTGTCGTCGCGGCGGTCCACCCGGCCCTTGACGATGACGATGGCGTCCTCGGCGATGTACTGGCCGATCACCTCGTAGGTGTTCGGGAAGAACAGCGCCTCGACCCCGCCGGCCAGGTCCTCCAGGGTGGCCGAGGCCCAGGCCCGGCCCTGCTTGGTGATCCGCCGCTGCACCCCGGTGAGGATGCCGGCCAGCGTGACGACCTGACCGTCCGGCACCGAGCCCTCCTCGTTGAGCGCGGCGATGGTGGTGTCGGCCGAGTTGTGCAGCAGCTGCTCCAGGCCGGCCAGCGGGTGGTCGGAGACGTAGAGGCCGAGCATCTCGCGCTCGAAGGCCAGCTTGTCGCGCTTGTCCCACTCGCTGTCGCCGATCGTGGGCATCGCCACGGTGGCCGCGCTGCCCGCGCCGGAGTCCTCGCCGAACGACGCGAACAGGTCGAACTGCCCGGCCGCCTCGTTCTTCTTGACGTCCGCGTACGCGTCGATCGCCTCGGCGTGCACGGCCAGCAGGCCCTTGCGGGTGTGCCCCATCGAGTCGAAGGCGCCGGCCTTGATCAGCGATTCCACCGTCTTCTTGTTGCAGGCGACCGCGTCCACCTTGGACAGGAACTCGTAGAAGTCGCCGTAGTCGCCCTTGTCCTTGCGGCAGCGCACGATGGCCTCGACGACGTTGGTGCCGACGTTGCGGACCGCCGCCAGGCCGAACCGGATGTTCTTGCCGACCGGGGTGAACGGGCCGGCGGACTGGTTGACGTCCGGCGGCAGCACCTGGATGCCCATGCGCCGGCAGTCCGCCAGGTACATCGCCATCTTGTCCTTGTCGTCGCCGACGCTGGTGAGCAGCCCGGCCATGTACTCGGCCGGGTAGTTCGCCTTGAGGTAGCCGGTCCAGTAGGAGACCAGGCCGTAGCCGGCGGTGTGCGCCTTGTTGAAGGCGTAGTCGGCGAACGGGACCAGCACGTCCCAGAGGGCCTTGATCGCGGCGTCGGAGTAGTTGCGCTCCTTCATGCCGTCGCGGAACGGCACGTACTCCTTGTCGAGGACCTCTTTCTTCTTCTTGCCCATGGCCCGGCGCAGCAGGTCGGCCTGGCCCAGCGAGTAGCCGGCCAGCTTCTGCGCGGCGCGCTGCACCTGCTCCTGGTAGACGATCAGCCCGTACGTCGGGCCGAGGATCTCCTCGAGCGGCTCCTCCAGCTCGGGGTGGATCGGGGTGATCTCCTGGAGCTTGTTCTTGCGCAGCGCGTAGTTGGTGTGCGAGTCGGCGCCCATCGGGCCGGGCCGGTAGAGCGCCAGCACGGCGGAGATGTCCTCGAAGTTGTCCGGCTTCATCAGCCGCAGCAGCGAGCGCATCGGCCCGCCGTCGAGCTGGAACACGCCCAGCGTGTCGCCGCGGGCCAGCAGATCGTAGGTCGGCTTGTCGTCCAGCGGCAGCGCCAGCAGGTCGATCTTCTTGCCGTGGTTGAGCTCGATGTTCTTGACCGCGTCGTCGATGATCGTCAGGTTGCGCAGGCCCAGGAAGTCCATCTTGAGCAGGCCGAGCGTCTCGCAGGTCGGGTAGTCGAACTGCGTGATGATCGCGCCGTCGGCGGGGCGGCGCATCAGCGGGATGTGGTCGATGATCGGCTCGGCGCTCATGATCACGCCGGCCGCGTGCACGCCGGTCTGGCGGATCAGGCCCTCGATGCCCCGGGCGGTGTCGATGACCTTCTTGACGTCCGGGTCGGTGTCGTACAGCGTGCGCATCTCGCCGGCCTCGCCGTACCGCTTGTGGTCCTTGTCGAAGATGCCGGAGAGCGGGATGTCCTTGCCCATCACGGCCGGCGGCATGGCCTTGGTGATCCGGTCGCCCACCGCGTACGGATATCCGAGCACCCGGGCCGAGTCCTTGATCGCGGCCTTGGCCTTGATCGTGCCGAAGGTCGCGATCTGGGCGACCTTGTCCTCGCCCCAGCGGTCGGTCACGTAGCGGATGACCTCGCCGCGCCGGCGCTCGTCGAAGTCGATGTCGACGTCGGGCATGGAGACGCGCTCGGGGTTGAGGAACCGCTCGAAGATCAGCCCGTGCGGCAGCGGATCCAGGTCGGTGATGCCCATCGCGTACGCGATCAGCGAGCCGGCCGCCGAGCCGCGGCCCGGACCGACCGCGATGCCGTTGCGCTTGGACCACTGGATGAAGTCGGCGACCACCAGGAAGTAGGACGGGAAGCCCATCTGGATGATGATGCCGAGCTCGTATTCCGCCTGCTTGAGGTGCGTCTCCGGGATGCCGTCCGGGAAGCGCGCGTGCAGGCCCTCGAACGCCTCGTGCCGGAACCAGGACTCCTCGGTGTGCCCGTCCGGCACCGGGAAGCGGGGCATCAGGTTCTTGAAGGTGAACATGCCGTCGGTGTCCACCCGCTCGGCCACCAGCAGGGTGTTGCGGCAGCCCTCCAGCCAGGCCTCGGAGGAGTCCACGGCGCGCATCTGGTCGGCGGACTTGACGAAGTAGCCGGCGCCGTCGAAGCGGAACCGGTTGGGGTCGGCGACGTTGCTGCCGGTCTGCACGCACAGCAGCACGTCGTGCGCCTCGGCCTGCGACTCGTGGGTGTAGTGCGAGTCGTTGGTGACCAGCGGCGGGATGTTGAGCTTGCGGCCGATCTCGAGCAGGCCGTCGCGGACCCGCTTCTCGATCGACAGGCCGTGGTCCATGATCTCGAGGAAGTAGTTCTCCCGGCCGAGCGCCTCCTGGTATGCCGCCGCGGACTTCAGCGCCTCGTCGAACTGGCCCAGCCGCAGCCGGGTCTGCACGGCGCCGGACGGGCAGCCGGTGGTGCCCATGATGCCCTCGGCGTGCTCCGCGATGATGTCGAAGTCCATCCGCGGGTACTTGCCCATCTGGCCCTCGATGGAGGCCCGCGAGTTGAGCCGGAAGAGGTTCTTCAGCCCGACGGCGTTGGCCGCCCACAGGGTCATGTGGGTGTACGAGCCGTTGCCGGCGATGTCGTCGCTCTTCTGCTCCGGGCGGCCCCACTTGATCCGGGTCTTGGTCAGCCGCGACTCGGGTGCCACGTACGCCTCGACGCCGATCACCGGGGTGACGCCGGCGGCCGTGGCCTGCTTGTAGAAGTCGTACGCCCCGTGCATGTTGCCGTGGTCGGTGATCGCCGCGGCCGGCATGCCGAGCCGGTTGGCCTCGGCCAGCAGATCCTTGACCCGGGCGGCGCCGTCGAGCATCGAATACTCGGTGTGCACGTGGAGGTGCACGAACGAGTCAGACACCCAGGGCCCCCTTTTGCCGCGGCGATTACGGACTCGCCGAGCCTAGTCCGGAGGGGCCTCCGGCGGCACCGCTGACACCCGTCCTATTCGGCGAATGGCTCGATCATCACAGCCGCGGCGCGCAGCCACGCCTGCCGCGTCTCCGGCTGCAACACGCTGTACTCGATCGATGACCCGACCTCGAGCGCCGGGTCGTACGGCACCACCGCGACGGCCCGGGTGCGGGTGGCGAAATGCTTGGCGAGGTCGTCGAGCAACGGCAGCTTGCCGGGCGACGGGCAGGAGATCAGCGTGACCGCGTTGGCGACCAGATCCTCCATGCCGGTCTCGTTGAGCACGTCCAGCATCCAGTCCGCGGTGAAGGCGGCGTCCTCGCGCGGCACCGTGGTGATCACCAGCTGGTCGGCGCTGCGCATCACGGTCTGCCAGTTGACGCTCTCGACGTTGTTGCCGGTGTCCACGCAGATCACGTCGTGGGTGCGGCGCAGCAGGTCCATCACCCGGCGCACGGTGCCCTGGTCGAGCCGCTGGGCGAAGCGCGGGTTCTCCTCGCCGGCCAGCACGTCGTACGAGCCGTCGGAGGCGTGCCGCAGGAAGTCGTCCAGGTGCGACAGCATCTGCTCGCCGTGCATGTTCTCGATCTCGAGCAGCTCGCTGACCAGGTGCCGGATCGTCCGGGCGTGCCGCGCGCTGCCGGCCCGCAGGCCCAGCGTGCCGCGCAGCTCGTTGTCGTCCCAGGCCAGCACGCCCCGGCCGCGCACGCTGCCGATGGTGGCCGCGGCCAGCACGGTCGCGGTGGTCTTGTGCACGCCGCCCTTGGGGTTGGCGAACGCCAGCACCCGCGGCTTGCCGAGCTTGCGGCGCAGCACCGAGACCGCGCGGTCCTCCTGCTCGGGCCGGGCCTGGCGCCATTCGATCCGGGCCGCGGCCGGCGAGGTCGGCGCGGGCGCGCTGGTCGCGGGCCGGGTGGGTGGCGGCGCGGGGGCCACCGGCGGCGGCAGCACCGACGCCGAGCCGACCGACGCGGCGCCCCGGTTCTGCGGCGGCGCCAGGTCGGACGGGACCCGGCCGATCGACGACGGCACGGAACGGGTGGCCGGGTTGAAGAAGCTGTGCGGCTCCTCGACGGCGGGCCGGGCCTGGAAGCCCTCGCCGATCCGGGACTGCCGGCGGGCCTCGGCGAGCGGGTTGACCGGACGCGGGTCGAGCGGGCGCGGCTCGTGCAGGCGCTGCTCCTGCCGCGGGTCCGCCGGGCGCGGCTCCGGCGGCGCCGGCTCGGACTGGCCCAGCCGCTCGCCCAGGCTGGCCCGGCCGGGGCGCCGGTCGAGCGGGTTCAGCGGCGGGGCGGCCGGTCGGCGCTCCGGCGGCCGGTCGTAGCCCCGGGCGGGGTCGCTCTGCCGGGGGTCGAGCGGGTTGAACGGCCGGCCGGGACGGGCGGGCAGCGGTGGGCCGCCCGCCGTGCGGCGGGCCTCGACCTCCGGATCCTCGCGCTCGCTGTCGGCGGACTCGTCGGCCGCCCGGGTGCCGTGCCGGGCACGGTCGAGCAGCGCCCGCCAACGCGGGGCTGGTTCCGCAGGCCGGCCCCAGCCGGTCTCGGTCCCATCCACGGCTCGTCCTCCCAGCGACTACTCGATGTGCCGGACCCGGGGCCCCACGGGCCTCGTCGTCCTGGACAGGCTACGGACGCCAACCCTATTCAGGCCACACCCGGAGCCCGCAAATGCCCGGCGGTCTTGATCACTCATCGGCACAAACCTCGTGCACGTGCACCTACCCGTACGCATGCCCGATTCCGGCCACCGGTGAAGTCAACGCCCGGGAGCGTCGCGAGATGCTCCCGGAGCCGCCGACGGCAGGTCGGAGCCCGGGCTTCCGGGTGCGGTACTGGGTACGGCAGCGCTCTCCTGGACTGCCGGCGCAGAAGGACCGGGTCCCCCTGCGGGACCGTCGGGTGAGGCAGAAGTCACAGCCGCCCCGGTCGATGAGGGTAGTGGCGCGAGCCGTGCCGGGGCAACACTGCGCGACTGCGAAGGCACAGCGGGCACATCGCGCTCCTGGTCCTCGGGGACCGTGGTGATCTGCTCGGGCAGCACCGGCCGGAACTCCGTGCGCTCCAGGCTGCGGACCTCGGGCGCGGGGTCGACCACCCGGACCTCGGCCCGGTCGGCCAGCTGGTCCAGCACGGCCGGCGCGGCCCGCACCACGGCACCGAAGACGCAGGCGCAGTGCGCCCGGTAGGCGGCGGCCTCCTGGGCGGCGATCTGCGCGGCGCTGTCGTACGCCCGGCGCAGCCTGATCTCGTTGACGCCGTCACCCCGCAGCTCGTTACCGAGCTTGCGATAGTCGGCCTGCTCCTGGTCACGGGCCAGCGCGGCGTTGAGCATCCCGGCGACCACGTCCTGCGGCATCCGGTAGATCGGGAACTTGACCACCTGGGTGCGTACCCCCGGCAGCGGGGCCCGGGCGTAGACCTCGGCCACCGCGACGCCGTCGAGCGCGGCCTGGAGTCTGTCCGGCGCGAGATAGGCGGCGAGGCTGACCAGCGCCCAGGTCTCCCCCGCCGTCGGCGAGCCGGTGGCGGGCAGCAGCGCGGCGAGCTCGCCGCGGCTGGACCGCAGGTAGCCGGAGACGGACTGGCCCTCGACCACGCCGACCCGGACCAGGTCGCCGGCCGGGTGCACCGCCTCGGGGCCGTGATCGGCCGACCAGACGACGGTGACCAGCAGCGCGGTGGCCGCCGCCAGGACCAGCCCGCTCATGATCTTCAGACGGGACGGGGCCGTGCCGATGCGCGACACGCCATGGGTCAGCGGCGGCATCATCCGGTCCCCGGGCCTCATCGAGGTCGCCCCCTCAGACGGCGGTCATCAGCTCGCGTCGCGGAGCACGTCCAGCGCGTGCCCCAGATCGTCAGGGTAGTCGCTGACGAACCGGACCTCGTCCTGCGTACGGGGGTGGATGAAGCCGAGTTCCCGGGCATGCAGCCACTGCCGGCCCAGCTTGAGCCGGGCGGACAGGGTCGGGTCGGCGCCGTAGGTGACGTCGCCGACGCACGGGTGCCGCATCGCCGAGAAGTGCACCCGGATCTGGTGGGTGCGGCCGGTCTCCAGCTTCACGTCGACCAGGCTGGCCGAGCGGAACGCCTCGAGCGTGTCGTAGTGGGTGACACTCGGCTTGCCGCCGTTCATCACCGCATACCGGTAGTCGGCGGTCGGGTGCCGGTCGATCGGCGCGTCGATGGTGCCGCGCAGCGGGTCCAGGTGGCCCTGCACGACCGCGTGGTAGCGCTTGTCGACCTCGCGCTCCTTGAACGCCCGCTTCAGCGCGCTGTAGGCCGCCTCGCTCTTGGCCACCACCATCAGCCCGGTGGTGCCCACGTCCAGGCGGTGCACGACGCCCTGGCGCTCGGCGGCGCCGCTGGTCGCCACGTTCTGGCCCATCGCGGCCAGGCCGCCGATCACCGTCGGGCCGGTCCAGCCCGGGCTCGGGTGGGCGGCCACCCCGACCGGCTTGTCCACCACCACGATGTCGTCGTCGCTGTAGACGATCTTCATGCCGTGCACCGGGGTCGCCTCCAGCGTCGGCACGGACACCGGCGGCGGCAGCGTGACCTCCAGCCAGGAGCCGGCGGTCACCTTGTCGGACTTGGGCCGCGGGATGCCGTCGACCAGCGCGTCGCCGGACTCGACCAGGGTCGCGGCCGCGGTGCGGGACAGGCCGAAGATGCGCGACACGGCCTGGTCCAGACGCATGCCGTCCAGACCGTCCGGTACGGGCAGGGAGCGGGTCGTCATGCGGTCTTCTCAGCTTTCCTCGAGGCCCGGCTGCCGTCCCGCTGGCGCCCGGTGAGCTCCAGCAGCACGGCCAGGACCACGCCGACGGACAGGCAGCTGTCGGCGATGTTGAAGACCGCGAAGTACTCGGCGTACGGCCCGAACAGACTGATCATGTCGACGACATGACCCTGCAGCGGCCCGGGCGCCCGGAACAACCGGTCACCCAGGTTGCCGAGCGCGCCGCCGAGCACCAGCCCGAGGGCGATCGCCCACGGCACCGAGCGCAGCTTGCGGGCCAGGTACCCGATCCAGCAGATCACCACGAGGGTGACCAGCGGGAAGACCCAGGTGTAGCCGCTGCCCAGGCTGAACGCCGCCCCGCTGTTGCGCATCAGCGACAAATAGATCAGGCCGCCCAGGATGCGGACCGGCTCGCCCTCGGTCAGGCCCTTCGTGCTGAGCTCCTTGACGACCTGGTCGAGCACGACGGCGAGCAGGGCGGTGCCGGCGAGCACCGCCACGGCACGACGCGCGAACCCAGGGGACAGCCCCGGGCCGGACGCGGTTGTCGCCGTGCTGCCGCCCGGAGCCTCGTCGGCGTTCAGCGTCGTTCCTCCAACTGCTTACAGGACACACAGAGAGTCGCGACGGGGAACGCCGCCAGCCGCTCGACGGGGATGGCGTTGCCGCATCGCTCGCACCAACCGTAGTTGCCCGTCCCGAGCCGGTCGATGGCGCGTTCCACCTGTGTGATCCGGTCGAGCAGATTGTTCGCCAGAGTGATCTCCTGCTCACGCTCGCCGGTCTTGGTGCCGCGGTCACCCTCGTCGTCGCCGGCGGAGTCGGTGAGCCGGTCCCGCTGCAGCTCGGTGATCTCGCTGAGGGTCCGGTCGTACTCGGCCTGCAGTTCGTCGCGGCGCTCGACCAGCGCGACGCGGATCTTCTCGGTCTCCGCCGCGCTGCGCGCCTTGGCGGGCGCGGCCTTCGCGGTCGACGTGGACCTGGTCTCGGTTGCCTTGGCCATCGTCGCTCCCCTGAGCCGCGCTGCACGCGGCGAATCGGCGGTCTCTGCGGTCATCCGGAACAAGGTCGGCCACCCGTCCGGTGTCGGCACTTCCGGCCGCGCCCCCACGCGACTCGTGCACCGTCCCCCACGTGCACAAACGGCGCGGCCATGGATCGCCGCGCACTCCGGAGGTTGGCAAGGATACGGAACGTGAACGGCGGCGACAACACGGCGCACCGGCCCGGTCACTCCACAACCGGGACGAACCACCCGAACGTACGGTCGGATTCCCGACCTCCGACGGCTCAGCGCCGGTCGCGGCCGTCCTCGCCGAACCAGCGGGCCAGCCGGCCCCGCCGGCTGACCGCGCGCAGCCGGCGCTCGGCCTCGTCCCGGGCGGACGCGGTGGTCACGATCAACAACCCGTCCCCGGTACGCAGCCGGGTGTCCGGCCCCGGCACGAACCCCGCGCCGTCCCGCACCACCAGCGTGACCACCGCGCCGACCGGCAGCCGCAACTCGTCGATGTGTACCCCGGCCAGCCGCGACCCCGGCGCAACGTCCAGCTGCAGCAGGTCGGCGTGCATCTGCTCGAGCGGCGCGGTCTCCACGTGGATCTCCACCGCCTCGGCCGGCGCGGTGATCCGCAGCAGCCGGGCGACCGGCGCGAGCGTGCCGGCCTGCACCAGGGTGAAGATGATCACCAGCACGAAGACCGCGTCGAAGAGCCGCTCGGCGCCGGGCGTGCCGGCCGACAGCGGGATGGTGGCCAGCACGATCGGCACGGCCCCGCGCAGCCCCGCCCAGGACAGGAACGCCCGGCCGGGCCAGCCCAGCTCGCGGGCGCTGCGGCTGGCCAGCGCGGAGAACCAGACCGACAGCGGCCGGGCCAGCAGCACCAGCGCGAACCCGACGACCAGCGCCGGCACCAGCGCGTCGCCCAGCCGCCCCGGCGACGCCAGCAGCCCGAGCAGCACGAACAGCCCGATCTGCGCGACCCAGGCGAGCGCGTCGGCAAACCCGAGGATCGCCTGGCGGTGCGGCAGCCGGGCGTTGCCGATCACCACACCGGCGACGTAGACCGCGAGGAAGCCGGACGCGTGGGTGACCGCGCCGGCCGCGTACGCCAGGAAGGTCAGCCCGACGGCCGCGATCGGGTACAGACCGGCCGACGGCAGCGCGGCGTTGCGCAGCAGCCAGCGCCCGATCGCCCCGACGGCGTACCCGATGGCGGCGCCCGCGGCCAGCTCGTAGCCGACCATCAGCAGCTCGTACCACCAGGGGTGGATCATCCCGCCCGCGGCCGAGAGCAGCACGACCAGCAGCACCACCGGGGCGTCGTTCATGCCGGACTCGGCCTCGAGCGTGGCGACCAGCCGGGGTGGCAGCCGCAGCACCCGCAGGGTGGCGAAGACGGCGGCGGCGTCGGTGGAGGAGAGCACCGCGCCGTAGAGCAGGGCCAGCCGCCATTCGACGTTGAGCACGTAGTGCACGACCACCCCGACCACCGCGATGCTCACCGCCACCCCGAGGGTGGCCAGGGTGGCGGACAACCCCAGCACCGGCCGCAACGTGCTCCAGCGGGCGGTCAGCCCACCCTCGGCGATGATCATGATCAGGGCGCAGAACCCGAGGGTACGGGTGAGCTCGGCGTCATCGAAGCGGATGCCGAACCCGCCCTCGCCGATGATCACGCCGATGAGCAGGTAGACGAGCAGGCTGGGCAGCCCGAGCCTGGTGGAGAGCCGAACCGCACCCACGGCGACCAGCAGCACGGCGGCGCCGATGAGCAGCCCGAGATCAAGCCCCCCGGTCACGACCCCGCCACCCTCTCGCGGCCATCGGCGGCCATCGGCGCCCCGCCCTTGTGGGGGTTGCCGGCGCGGCCGCCGGCATCGCCCGGCGGGCGTGGTCCGGTGCTCTCGGTCATGGCCTGCCGTCACGCAGGGCGGCGAGCCGCTCCTCGACGTCACCGGGCACGGTGAAGACCTTGTCGCGGCTGGTGGCGCCGACCTTGAGCACCACCTCGCGAGCCTTGACCCCGAGCGCGGCGGCGAGCGCCTGCCGGACCGCCTCGGTGGCCTTGCCGTCGACCGCGGGCGCACCGACGGCGACGATCAGCGCGGGCCCGTGCGGCCCCTCGTAGCAGCCGCCCACCCGGGTGCGCCCGGCCCCCGGCCGGACCCGCACCGCCACGGACCGCGCCGTGTCATCGGCGCCGGCCGGCGCGGCGGAACCGCCGGGTCGGGTGGCCGGATCGGGAGAGGGGACACGCCGCTTGGCCATGCCTCATTGTGCCGATCATCAACGGGCCATCGAATCGGGTGTTCTGTCAATGACGCTGAGTGATCGGAGGATCCGCCCGGTCACGAGCCGTCGTCGCAGCTCAGAACCCCGATCATCGCCCAGGACGGCCGCCGGCCGGCGCTCCCGGCCGCAACACCGCGTCAGCGGCGCCGGATGGTCATCCCCGATACCCAGATGAGGCAAAGCGACTATCACCGCCGAACGCCGCCACCGCGGACAATCCAGCATCAACACACCGGACCATGAGGAGGAGGACAGCCGGCCGCGCGCGCCCCGGGCCGCGCCGGGCGAAGCGGTAAACGCGGCCCGCAACCGGATCGGCGCGGGGCCAAAGCGGGTCAGCGCGGGGCCAAGAACGGTCAGCGCGGGGCGACCCCGGGTCGGCGCAGGCGACCCCGGGTCGGCGCAGGGCCAACCCAGGTCGGCGCGGGTTTTGCCGTCGGTCAGTGCCGGGCGGCGGCGGCGACCAGCCGGTCCACCGGGCGGCACAGGCCGCACGGGCTGAAGCCCAGCTCGACCGCCTCCGCCACCGGCAGTCCCTCGGTCACGCGTCCCATCAGGTGCGAGCAGTCGGCCAGGTGGTAGCGGGGCCGGCCGTCCACGACCAGGACCTCCGCGTCGAGGCGGGCCACCCGGACCGCGTCCGCCGGGCGGACCGACTGTGGGAGCGGCTCGTCGTCGGGGTCGTCCGGGTCCGGCTCGTCGAACTCCTCGCCGGCGCCGGCCGCGGCAGCGTCGGCCGGGCCGGTGACCGGCGCGGACTCGGCGGGGACCGGCTCGCGGCGCCAGGACTGGTCGTCCGCACGGGCCTCGCCGATCACCGTCGCCGCCTGGTCGTAGTCGGCCTCCGCCGCTGATTCCGGGCTGGCTGGGCCGGCCGCCTGACCCGAGGAAGTCCGGCCGGCCGCAGCGTCGTCGTAGAGATCAGCGTCGGGTTGCACCCGCTGGGTCGCGTCCGGACCCGTCAGGTATTCCTCCGTGTCCCGGCGGCCCGCGGCGTAACCGTCGGGCTCGGCGTACTCCTCCTCGCCGGCCAGGGGGGCGTCGCGCAGGGCGGGCTCCCGCTCCGGGTAGGAGTCGTCCGCGTTGGCCGGGCGGCGCATCGGGCCGGGGCCCGCGTCCGCGGCGCCCGGGAGCGTCGCGGCGCGCCGGGCGGCCGAGGCCTGGCGGGCGCCGATGACCAGGGCCACCGCGGCCAGCAGGCTGGTGACGATGGAGCTGATCAACAGGAAGCTCGACCCGCCCACGAGGCCGAGCACGAGCAGCGTGACCGCGACGAGGATGAGCAGCAGACTAAAAACGATCATGGCTCATCCCCGCCGCAGTGGGACCGCGCCGCAAGCCGAGGCTCAGCGGCCGGTCTCGATGGAGTTGGCGCGGCTGCCGCCGTACGAGCCGGCGAGGCCCGCGGCCGCGAGGCCACCCGAGCCGCCGACCGAACGGTTGGCGTCGGCGCGGGTCATCTCGGCCTCCAGGCCCTGGCCACGACCGTCGAGGTCACGCAGCTGGCTCTCGAGGTACGCCTTGAGCCGGGTGCGGTACTCCCGCTCGAACTGCTTCAGCTCCTCGATGTGCTTCTGCAGCGCGGACCGCTTGGCGTCCAGGCCGCCCATGGCCTCCTGGTGCCGCTGACGCGCGTCGCGCTCCAGGGCGTCCGCCTTGGCGCGGGCCTCGCGGGTGACCTCCTCCGCCTTGGACCGGGCGTCGGAGAGAAGCTTGTCGGCCTCGCGCCGGGCGTCCGACACGTGGTCGTCGGCGGTGCGCTGGGCCATCATCAGCACGCGCAGGGCCTGCTGCTCGCCGTCGGCGCCCGTGGGCGCGCCGGCGCCGGCGCCGACCGGGCCCTGGGCCCGGACCTGCTCCAGCTCGGCCTGCATCTGCCGGGCAGCCTGCTCAGCGGCAGACTTGTCGCGCTGCACCCGGTCGAGCTGGGCCTTCATGTCGTTGAGCTCCGCCGCCATCCGCGGGTCGGCGCCCGGGCCGGCTGGTGCGCCACCCCGACCGCCGCGCTCCACCTGGGCGCGCAGCTCGTTGTTCTCCTCGATCAGACGGGCGAGTTCGCGCTCGACCTCGTCCAGGAAGGCGTCGACCTCCTCCTCGTCATACCCCCGCTTGCCGATAGGGGGTTTCTTGAAGGCGACGTTGTGCACGTCCGCCGGGGTCAGCGGCATCGAAACTCCTCGGGTCAGTTGCGGCCGCGTGGGGCGCAATCGATCAGGCGGGCGCTCTCACGCCGACGCCATGATCAGACGCGCTAACACGAAGTTCAAAAGCACGAACAGGATAACCAGCAGGACCAGGGACGCCAGGTCCAAACTCACGGTACCAATTCGAAGCGGTGGGATCACACGCCTCAACGCCTTGAGGGGTGGATCAGTGACGCTCCACACCGATTCCAA
Source organism: Actinoplanes sp. NPDC049599 (assembly GCF_044465625.1). Lineage (NCBI taxonomy): Bacteria > Bacillati > Actinomycetota > Actinomycetes > Micromonosporales > Micromonosporaceae > Actinoplanes > Actinoplanes sp. NPDC049599. The sequence continues at coordinate 22,971 of NZ_JBITLX010000009.1, read as the reverse complement.
TGCCGCGGACGCCCCTCGGCCAGGCTGCCACCGACGCCCGTACTGCAGCACCGCACCCAGGACGAACCGGGCCAGCAGGGTCAGAAAGAACACATAGAGCAGCAGATAGATGATCTGAAACACGATCGACAGCACGTCAGGCGGGTCCCTCGTTAGGGTCAACTCTGGTTGAAGAAACCGCCCTCAGCGATCTTGGCCTTGTCCTCTGCCGTGACCTGGACGTTGGCCGGTGAGAGCAGGAATACCCGGTTGGTCACGCGCTCGATCGTACCGCGCAGCCCGAACGCCAGTCCGGCGGCGAAGTCAACCAGTCGGCGGGCGTCCCCCTCATCCATCTCGGTGAGATTGATGATGACCGGTACGCCGTCGCGGAAATGCTCACCGATCGTGCGCGCCTCGCGGTAGGTGGTCGGGTGCAGGGTGGTGATCTGGTACCGCTGGTCCTCCTCGACGACCCGCTGGTGCACCTGCGTCTGCGGCGCCAGGGCGAGGTTGTCGCGGGTGGAGTAGCCCGACGACTCGGCGACCGGCGCCGGCGGCCGGGTGATCGAGCGGACGCTCGCCCGCTCCTGGCGCTCCGGCCGGTCGTGGTCGTCCCGCTCGAGGTCGAGGCGGGCGGCGGCGCGCTCCAGGCGGCCGCTGCGTTCCTGACGGGCCCGTGGCAGCGCGGGCGCCTCCTCGACGTCGTCCTCCTCGTCGGCGAACTCGTCGGCATAGCGGTAACCGGAATCGCGGTCCCGGTCACGATCGCGGTCCCGGTCACGCTCCCGGTACCCACCACCGTCGCGGTAGCGGTCGTCGTACTGGTCGTCCTCTTCCACCAGGCCGAGCCACACGCCGGCCTTACGCAGTGCGCTCATGATCCCACCCGACCCTGCTCGGCGCCGAACCGCTCGTCCATGCCCCCACCTCCGTCCAGTGTGCGGCCCGCGCCCCCTCGGCGTGCCGCGTCCCCCCTTGCACGGATTCCGCGATCTTGAAACATGACCACGGCCCGCTGCGACGCTGCGTCGTCGGGCGCGTCGGCCGAGGCACGTCGCGCGTAAACAACACGTATGTAGTTTGCTGCCCGCCGCAAGGCTACCGCAGCGTGTTGCGCATCCCGAGCAAAGAAGTACCGATTCGTACGTGTGTCGCGCCGTGCCCCACGGCCTGCTCAAGGTCGCCGCTCATGCCCGCCGAGACCACTGTCGCGTGCGGATGATCGGCCCGCAGCCGCCCCGCCAGCTCGGCCAGCGTCGCGAACGCCCGCTCCGGTTCCCACTGAAGTGGCGCGACCGCCATCACCCCGGCCAGCCGCAGGCCCTCGGCCTGTTCCACCGCCGCCGCCACCCGCCACAGGTCCCGGTCGGGCTCGGCGCCGTGCGCCACCGCGCCGCCCCGGTCCGGGTCACCGTCGATGCTGACCTGCACCAGCACGTCGAGCGGGCGGTCCCGGAGCCGGGTCGCGGCCGAGGAGAGCGCCCCGGCCAGCCGCGTCGAGTCCACCGACTCCACCACGTCGGCGTACGTCACGACCGACTTGGCCTTGTTGCGCTGCAGCTGGCCGACAAAATGCCAGCGCAGCGCAGCGGTCACGGCCGCAGCCTTGGCGGCGGCCTCCTGGTCCTTGTTCTCCCCGACGTCGGTGACGCCGAGCCCGGCGAGCAGCTCCACATCGCTCGCCGGGTACGTCTTGGTGATCGCGACCAGGGTCACCGACCCGGGATCGCGGCCGGCCGCCGTGCAGGCGCGCGCGATCCGCCGGCGCACCTCGTCCAGCGAGGCCGCCAGCTCGTCACGGCGCGCCTCTGGCTCCAACTCGCTCAGGAGCCGTTCTTCAGGAAGTCCGGCACGTCCACGTCGTCGAAGAGCACCCGGCGCGGCGGCGGGGTGGTCGTGGCGGGGGTCGCCGCCGGGGTCACCGGCACGGGCGAGGTCGGCGCCACCGCGGCCGGCGCCGTCGCCTGCTGGACCACCTTGCGGGCGGGCTCAGCCGGCTTGTACGAGGGCGTGCCCCCGTCGAAGCCCGCGGCGATGACCGTGACCCGCACCTCGTCGCCCAGCGCGTCGTCGATGACCGCGCCGAAGATGATGTTGGCGTCCGGGTGAGCCGCGTCGGTGACCAGCTGGGCCGCGTCGTTGATCTCGAACAGGCCCAGGTCGGAACCGCCGGCGATGGAGAGCAGCACGCCGCGCGCGCCGTCCATGCTCTGCTCCAGCAGCGGGCTGGAGATGGCCTTCTCGGCCGCCTCGACGGCGCGGTTGTCGCCGCGCGCGCTGCCGATGCCCATGAGCGCGCTGCCCGCGCCGCTCATCACGCTCTTCACGTCGGCGAAATCCAGGTTGATCAGACCCGGCGTGGTGATCAGGTCGGTGATGCCCTGCACGCCGGAGAGCAGCACCTGGTCGGCCTGGCGGAACGCGTCCATCATGCTGATGCCGCGGTCGCCGAGCGCGAGCAGCCGGTCGTTCGGGATCACGATGAGCGTGTCGCACTGGTTGCGCAGCTCGTCGATGCCCGCCTCGGCCTGCACCTGCCGGCGCTTGCCCTCGAACGAGAACGGCCGGGTGACCACGCCGATGGTCAGGGCGCCCAGCTTGCGGGCGATGTTGGCGACCACGGGCGCGCCACCGGTGCCGGTGCCGCCGCCCTCGCCACAGGTCACGAAGACCATGTCGGCGCCCTTGAGGACTTCCTCGATCTCGTCGCGGTGGTCCTCGGCGGCGTTCTTGCCGACGTCCGGCTGCGCGCCGGCGCCGAGGCCCCGGGTGAGCTCACGGCCGACGTCGAGCTTGACGTCGGCGTCGCTCATCAGCAGCGCCTGGGCATCGGTGTTGATCGCGATGAATTCGACTCCCTTGAGCCCTACCTCGATCATGCGGTTCACGGCGTTGACGCCGCCGCCGCCGATGCCGACGACCTTGATGACCGCGAGGTAGTTGTGCGGAGGTGTCATCGGGCTCAGCCTTCCCTTCAGGGTTGTGGGTGTCGAGGGCCCCAGCGGTCCGGCCAAGAACCGCCATCGATACCCGCGCCGTACAAGGGAGGGCGAGGAAACCCTCACCCTCTACTAGAGGCTTAGTGTTATGTCAACTACTCAAACCTCTCGGGGCAACGTAAGCGGACGACAGGCGACAACCAAGGACCGACGCGGCGTGTCGGCGTCCGCTTACGTGGCGAGTATCCGACTGAGCCGTAACCTCGGACAGAATGCGCCGTTCGGACATTTTTGTCCGGTTAGCGGATCGTCACGACCTTGGGCGCGCTCACGTCGATCGTGTTGCCCTTGCGCTCCAGCAACACGGTGGCCACCTGAGCCTTCGTCTCGCTCTGCGACTCGTCACCCCAGAACACCGTGCGGTCCCGGCGCAGCCCCAGGGAGACCTGCGCGGGTGCCGGCACCGAGATCGACACGAGCTGCTCGCGCAGCTCGGCGGTGAGCGACGAGAGCACGGTCAGGGCCGACCGGGTGTTGATGTCGTCCGGGCCGGGCGCGGGAATATGGGCCACCGGCAGGCCGGCCGGCCGCCGCGAGACCGTGCGGAACACGACACCCTCGGCGTCGATCAGGGCGAACTGCTCGCCGGCCGGCACCGCGGCCACGGGCGTCCGCTCCACCACCTCGATCAGCACCGTCGAGGGCCAGCTCCGGGACACCACCGCGCGGTCGACCGCGGGCAGGCCCTCGATCCGGCCGCGGATCCGGTCCAGGTCGACGCCGGCCAGCGGCTGCTCCATCCGTACGGCCGCGGCCTGCTCCACCTGCAGCGGGGTGAGCGAATCGGTGCCGACCACCCGGACCTGACGCACCCCCAGCACCGAGGTGCCGTAGACCAGCCAGACCAGCGCACCCACCACGACCAGCGCGCCGGCGGTCACCGCCCAGGGCAGCGCCGCACGCAGCCGGCGCCGGCGGGCACGGGCCATGAACCGCCGGACCGAGGTGGGCACGGCATCCGTGTCCGCCCGCACCAGCCGCCAGCTCCGCCCGCCCCCGCCGCTCATCAGCTCGTCCCCCGGTCGTCAGGCCTCGGCCAGCGCGGACAGCAGCTCGTCGCCCATCATCGAGATCGGCGGCGCGCCCATCGTGACCACGACGTCGCCGGGCCGGCAGCGCCGCAGCACCTCGGCGGGCACGTCCTCCCAGGACGGCAGGAAGATCTTGCGCGACGCGGGCAGGTCGATCGCCGCGGTGAGCGCCACCCCGCCCTCGCCGGGCCCGCGCTGCTCGCCCGGGCCGAAGACCTCCATGACGATCACCTCGTCGGCGAGGGCCAGCCCCTCGGCCAGCTCGGCCTGCAGGTCCCGGGTGCGGTAGACCCGGTACGGCTGGAACACGACGATCAGCCGCCCGTCCCCGGCCACCTCGCGCAGCGTGCGCAGGGCCGCCTTCACCGCGGTCGGGTGGTACGCGTACTCGTCGTAGACCCGTACCCCGGCGACCGTGCCCTTGCGCTCGAAACGCCGCCGGACGCCCGGGAAGGAGGCGAGCGCCTCGGTGATCTTCTGCAGCGGGATGCCCAGCCGCATCGCGGTCAGCACCGCCGCGGCCGCGTTGAGCCCCATGTGCCGGCCGGGCAGCGCCAGCGTGATCTCGCCGAGCGACCGGCCGTCCAGGGTGGCCTGGTAACGCACCCCCTGCACGGACGAGACGACATCGGTGATCCGCAGGTCGGCGCCTTCGGACTCGCCGTAGGTGTAGACCGTCCGGCCGGCGGCGCGCAGCGCGGCGATCAGGTCCCGCACGCCCGGGTCGTCGGCGCAGGTGACCACGAAGCCGTCGGCGTCGGTCAGCTCGGCGAACTCCAGGAAGCCGGCCTTGAGCCCGGCCAGGTCACCCCAGTTGTTGAGGTGGTCGCCCTCGATGTTGGTGATGATCGCGACGTGCGGGCGGTAGATCAGGAACGACTTGTCGCTCTCGTCCGCCTCGGCCACGAAGTAGCTGCCGGAGCCGTGGTGGCCGTTCGAGCCGGCCGCGGAGATCTCGCCGCCGATCACGAACGACGGGTCCTCGCCGGCGTGCTGCAGGATCACCGTCATGATCGAGGTGGTGGTGGTCTTGCCGTGGGTGCCGGCCACCGTGATGGTGCGGCGCCCGGTCATCGCGGCCGCCAGCGCCTCGGAGCGGTGCAGCACCCGCAGCCCGCGCCGGCGCGCCTCGACGATCTCCACGTGGTCCTGCGGGATCGCCGTCGAGTAGACGACGGTGTCGACCCCGTCGAGGTTGGCCGCCTCGTGCGCCATGTGCACCGTGCCGCCGAGCGCGCGCAGCGCGGCCAGGGCGGGCCAGTCCCGCAGCTCGCTGCCGGAGACCGGGACACCCCGGGTCAGCAGCAGCCGGGCCAGGCCGCCCATGCCCACGCCGCCGATGCCGATGAGGTGGACGGTGCCCAGCTCCTCGGCGGTCAGCTCGCCGGCCGGCGTCAGCTCCGCGGTGTTCACAGGACCACTCCCCTAGTCGTCGTCTTGCTCATCGGCCGGCCACCGCCTCGCACACGAAGTCCAGCAGCGCCTCGTCGCCGTCCCGGCGGCCGTAACCGCCAGCCGCGGCACCCATTGTGGCGAGCCGCCGCGGGTCCCGGGCCAGCGGGATGACCGTACGCTCGATCCACTCCGGGGTCAGCTCGGCGTTGTCGACCAGCAGGCCGCCGCCCGCCTCGACCACCGGCAGCGCGTTGCGCTTCTGCTCCTGGTTGCTGAACGGGTACGGCACGTAGACCGCCGGCATCCCGATCGCGGTGGTCTCGGCGACCGTGATCGCCCCGCCCCGGCACAGCATCAGGTCGGCCGCGGCGTAACCGAGCTGCATGTCCGACAGGTACGGCACCACCACGTACGGCACCGGCAGGTCGCTGGGCACCTCGAACGGGTCGTTGCGCCCGCCCTGCACGTGCAGCACCTGGATGCCGGCGTGGGCCAGCTTCTTGGCGGCGCCGGCCACCGCCAGGTTGATCGTGCGGGCGCCGGACGAGCCGCCGGAGACGAACAGCACCGGCAGGTCCGGCCGCAGCCCGAAGTGGGCCAGCGCCTGCGGGCGCAACGCGGGCCGGTCCATCCGGGTGATGGCCGTGCGCAGCGGCACGCCGACCACCCGGGCGTCGCGCAGCGACTCGGCCTGCTGCGGCTGGGTCGGGAATCCCACCGCGATGTTCTTGGTGAACTTCATGCCCATCCGGTTCGCCACGCCCGGCGGCACGTTGACCTCGTGGATCACGATCGGCAGCTCGCGCCGCCAGGCCGCCAGGTAGGCCGGCACCGACACGTAACCGCCGAACCCGACCACGACGTCCGCCTGCACCTCGTCGAGGATCTGGCCGGCCGCGTGCGCCGACTTGTACATCCGGTCCGGGGTGCGCAGCAGGTTCAGGTTGATCGCCCGGGGCAGCTGGAAGGCCGGGATGACCCGCAGGTCGTAGCCGGCCGGCGGGATCAGCTCGTTCTCCATGCCCTTCGGGCTGCCCAGCGTGGTGATGCGCACCTCGGGGAAGTGGCGGCGCAGGGCGTCGGCGAAGGCGAGCAGCGGGTAGATGTGACCGCCGGTGCCTCCTCCGGCGAGCACGACGGACCGCAGCAGACCCATCACCGTCTCCTCTTCTCCCCCGCCGGTTGGGGTTCCCGGGTGCCCGGTCACCGGGCGGGCGGGCGCGACTTGACCGGCCGCCGCGGCGGGGGGAGCGGCGGCAGCGGGGCCCAGAGTAGCCGTACCCACCGCGCGGGCGGACGGGCGTGCAGGGCCCTGGCGGCGTCCGGCTCGGCGCGAGCGAACGAGGCGAGGATGCCGATCGCGGCCAGCGTCACGACCAGGGCGCTGCCACCGGTGGAGATGAACGGCAGGGGCAGCCCGGTGATCGGCAGCAGCCCGACCACGCCACCGATGTTGATCACGGCCTGGGCCACCAGCCAGGTGGTGATGCCGGTCGCGGCCAGCCGGCGGAACGGGTCGTCGACCCGGCGGGCGATCCGGAAACCGGTGTATGCCAGCACCGCGAACAGCGCCAGGATGACCGCGCAGCCGACCACCCCGAGCTCCTCGGCGACCACGGCGAAGATGAAGTCGTTGTCGGCGGCGGGCAGCCAGTTCCACTTCAGCGCGCCCTTGCCCAGGCCGACGCCGAACCAGCCGCCCTCGTAGATCGCCGAGCGGCCCTGGAGCATCTGGTAGCAGAAGTCGGAGTGGCACTTCTCCAGCGGCTGGAACAGCACGGTGATCCGGGCGAGGCGGTAGTTGTCCTCGCCGACGGCGCCGGAGCCCGCGCCGCGCGACGCCGCGGCGATCAGCAGGCCGACGCCGGAGAGCCCGAGCACGCCGAGCGCGGTGAACACCCGCATCCGCACCCCGGCCGCCCACAGCAGGCCCACCACCAGCGAGAGCAGCACCAGCATGGTGCCCACGTCGTTGTAGCCGACCAGCACGAAGAGCAGGCCGACCATCGGGAACAGCGGCATGGACAGCTCGCGCCAGTGGCCCAGGGCCGCGCCCTTGCGGGCGATGATGTCCGCGCCCCAGAGCACCAGGCCGACCTTGGCGATCTCGGACGGCTGGAGCCCGATCGGGCCGAGGTAGAGCCACAGCAGGTCGGCGCGCAGCGGGCCGAGGCTGACGCTCTCCGTGCCGGGCGTCACGTCGACCAGCCCGACCGCGCGCATGCCCCGCAGCAGGGCCAGCAGCGTGAGCAGCACGATCGCCGAGCCGAGCACGTACTTGCCGAGGAAACGCAGGGTGCCGGCGGGCAGCCGCTGGCAGACCCAGAAGCCGATCAGGCCGAGCACGGCGAAGATCAGCTGGTTGCGGATGGCGGAGAAGGCGTTGCCGTCCTCGGCGTACGCCTTGACGCTGGTCGCCGAGAACACCATGGTCAGGCCGATCAGCAACAGCAGACCCGAGCTGGCGAGCAGCAGGTAGTACGAGGACAGCGGCCGGGCCAGCAGGCCGTGCACCGCGGGCAGCAGCTGCTGGCTCAGCGACTTGGGCCGGGCGGCGGCGACGGCGGGCTGCACGGTCGCGGCCGGCGACACGGTGACCGCGGGCCGGGTGTCTACCTTGTCCTCGCCCATGGTGACCATCATGGTGGCGCGACACGCCAGCCCCGGGACGCGGAGCGGGCGTGTCGCGAGAGATCTATCCCATGACCGCGAGGAAGTCGCTGTAGAACAGGCCCAGGCCGATGGCCACGCAGATGCCGGCCACGATCCAGAACCGGACCACGATGTTGACCTCGCTCCAGCCGGCCAGCTCGAAGTGGTGCTGCAGCGGCGACATCCGGAAGACCCGCCGGCCGGTGGTCTTGAACGAGATGATCTGGATCACCACGGACATCGTGATGATGACGAACAGGCCGCCGATGATGATCGACAGCAGCGTCGTGCGGGTCGCCATGGCGAGACCGCCGATCAGGCCGCCCAGGCCGAGCGCGCCGGTGTCGCCCATGAAGATCCGCGCCGGCGAGGTGTTCCACCACAGGAAGCCGACGCAGGCGCCGGCCGCCGCCGCGGCGATCAGCGCCACCTCCAGCGGGTCGCGTACCTCGTAGCAGTAGTTGCTCGGGTTCGACGCGTACGTCGTGTCGCCGCACCAGTGCCGGTACTGCCAGAAGCCGATCAGCGCGTACGCCCCCAGCACCAGGATCGACGCGCCGGTGGCCAGCCCGTCCAGGCCGTCGGTGAGGTTGACGCCGTTGGACATCGACATGATGACGAAGACGAAGACCAGCACCGAGCCGACCTTGCCGACGTCGAGGAAGCTGATGTCGCGGATGAACGAGATGTGCTCGCTCGCCACGGTCTGGCCGTTGGTGCTCGGCACGTAGAGGGCGGCGACCCCGAGGCCGCCGCCGACCAGCAGCTGGCCGAGCAGCTTGCCCTTCGCGCTCAGGCCGCCGGAGTGACGCCGGCGGACCTTGATGAAGTCGTCGAGGAAGCCGACGGCGCCGCAGAAGACGAAGAGCCCGAGCAGCACCAGCGCCGTCATCGTGGGCTGGACCTGGGCGATCTGCTCCGACGGCAGCGTGGTCAGCGCGATGTGCCCGGCCACGTACGCCAGCACCGTGGCGAAGATGAACGCCACGCCGCCCATCGTCGGCGTGCCCTTCTTGCCCTGGTGGGTGGCCGGACCGACGGCTCGGATCGGCTGGCCGGCCTTCAGCGCGGTGAAGACGCGGATCGCCAGCGGTGTGCCGAACAGCGAGATGATGAACGCGACCGCGGCCGCGACGATGACTGCCCTCACGGGCTTACCTCCTGCTTGGCCGCATCCGCGCGGAGCGCGTCGGCCACCTCCCACGTCCGGTACCGGGAACCCTTGACCAGCACGACGTCGCCCGGCCGCAGGTCGCCCCGCAGCACCGCGACGGCCGCCGCCTGATCGGCCGCGAGGACCGCCGCGCCCTGCCAGGCGGGCACCGTTGCCGCGCCGTCGAGGATCGGGGCGGCGTTGTCCGCGACCGCTATCAACCTGTCGACTCCCAGCTCGGCGGCGAGCCGGCCGACCTCCTCGTGTCCCGAAGTCTCGAAGGTGCCCAGCTCGGCCATGTAGCCGAGCACGGCCGTGGTGCGCCGGCCCTGCCCCAGCGCGGCGAGCGAGCGCAGCGCCGCGGCGGTCGACGACGGGTTGGCGTTGTACGAGTCGTCGATGACCGTCACGCCCCCCGCCGTGTCGAAGACGTCCATCCGCCGGCCGGAGACGATGCCGACCTCACCCAGCGCGGCGGCGACGGCGGCCGGCGTCATCCCGGCCTCCAGCGCGACCGCGGCGGCGGCGAGCGTGTTGCCGACCTGGTGGCGGCCGGTCACGGCGAGCCGCACCGGCGCCTGCCCGGCGGGGGTGACCAGCGTGTACGCCGCCCGCCCGCGCTCGTCCAGGGTCACGTCGACGGCCCGTACGGTGGCTTGTGCCGACTCGCCCACCAGCACCACCCGCGCGGCGGTCCGCGACGCCATGGCCGCGACCAGCGGGTCGTCGGCGTTGAGCACCGCGACCCCGTCCGCGCCCAGCGCCTCGACCAGCTCGCCCTTGGCCCGCGCGGTGCCCTCGACGGAGCCGAACTCACCCAGGTGCGCCGCGCCGACGTTGAGCACCACGCCGATCCGCGGCCCGGCCAGCTCGGTCAGGTAGCGGATGTGCCCCGGCCCGCGGGCGCCCATCTCGAGCACCAGGAACCGGGTCTGCGGGTCCGCCTTGAGCACCGTGTACGGGAAGCCCAGCTCGTTGTTGAGCGACCCGGCCGGCGCCACGGTCGCGCCCAGGCGGGCCAGCAGCTGGCCGATGTAGTCCTTGGTCGTGGTCTTGCCGGACGAGCCGGTGAGCCCGACGATCGTCAGCTCCGGCAGCCGCCGCGCGACGACGGTGGCCAGCGCGGCCAGCGCCCGCAGCGGGTCGTCCACCACGATCCCGGGCTGCCCGGTGTCCCGGGTGCCCAGCACGCCGACGGCTCCCGCCCGCACGGCGGCGGCCGCGAAGTCGTGGCCGTCGACCCGTTCGCCCACGAACGCGACGAAAAGGCCGCCGGGGCGCAGCGCCCGGGTGTCGTACTCGACCCCCGCGGTGACGGTGGCGGCCGGATCGGCGTTGACGAGCCGGCCGGTGGTGATCGCGGCGATCTCGTCCAGGGTCATCCGGATCAAGCGGCACCGCCCGCGCGTGCGGCCAGCGCCGCGGCCAGCTCGATCCGGTCGTCGAACGGCAGCACCTGGCCGTCCACCTCCTGGCCTCGCTCGTGTCCCTTGCCCAGCACCGCCACCACGTCGCCGGGGCCGGCCAGCCGGACCGCCTCGTCGATCGCGGCCCGGCGGCCGGCCACCTCGATGATCTTCGCAGCCGCGGCGGCCTGCTCGGCGCCCTGCCGCACCGCCGCCCGGATCCCGGCCGGGTCCTCGCTGCGGGGGTTGTCGTCGGTGACGACCACCAGGTCCGCACCCCGCGCCGCCGCCGCGCCCATCAGCGGCCGCTTGCCGCGGTCCCGGTCGCCGCCGGCGCCGATCACGCAGACCAGGTGCCCGCCGCGGGCCGTCGCCAGCTCGCGCAGCGCGGCCAGCGCGGCGACGATCGCGTCCGGCTTGTGCGCGTAGTCGACCACCCCGAACACATCACCGGGCGAGTCGACCCGTTCCAGCCGGCCCGGCACGCCCGGGCAGGCGGCGATGCCGTCGGCCGCGACCTGGGCGTCCACCCCGGCCGCCACCAGGCAGGAGAGGGCGAGCAGCGCGTTGGCGACGTTGTGCCGCCCGGGCAGCGCCACGCCCGCGCGGACCGCGCCGGACGGCCCGTGCGCGGTGAAGCGCTGGCCGAACGCGTCGCCGGCGATGTCGCTCGCCGACCAGGTGGCCGCGCGGTCACCGGCGGCGGAGTAGCTGATGGTGGCCGGCTTGGCCAGCGGCCGCAGGGCCGGCTCGTCGGCGTTGAGCACCTCGAAGCGGCACCGGCCGTCGAACAGCTTCGCCTTCGCCGCGAAGTAGTCGTCGGCGTCGGCGTGGAAGTCCAGGTGGTCGAGGCCGAAGTTGGTGTAGCCGCCGACGGTGAAGCGCACCCCGCCGACCCGGCCCATGGCCAGCGCGTGGCTGGACACCTCCATCACCACGGCGGTGACCCCGCGCTCGACCGCGGCGGCCAGGATCGCGTGCAGGTCGGTGGCCTCGGGAGTGGTCCGCACGCTCCGCACGACCAGGTCACCGAGGCGGGTCTCCACGGTGCCGAGCAGCCCGGTGGTCAGCCCGGCGGCCTGCAGCCCGCTCTCCACCAGGTACGCCGTGGAGGTCTTGCCCGCGGTGCCGGTGAGCCCGATGACGGTGAGCCGCTCGGTGGGGTCGCCGTAGATCCGGGACGCGACCGTGCCGAGCACCGCGCGCGGGTCGTCGGCGACCAGCACCGGCAGCCCGGCGGCGACCGCGGCGTCGAGCCCGGCCGGGTCGGTCAGCACGGCGACCGCGCCCGCCGCGACGGCGCCCGCGACGAACTCCACGCCGTGCCGGCGGGAGCCCGGAAGCGCGGCGTACAGGTCACCGGGGTGCACCTCGCCGCTGGCGTGCGTGACGCCGCTGACCTCGGCATCCGGGCCGGTCAACCGGGCGCCGACGAGCGTCGCGAGGTCGGCCAGCCGGGACGGCCGGACTGTATGGGGACGGGGAATGCCGGACACGGCGTCAGACCCTACCCGGTGCCCGGCGTCCGGCTGCGGACGCCATCCACACGCCCTAGCCCCTCAGTTTGAAGGTCGGCTCCGGGTTACCCGACGGCGGCACCCGGTAGTGGCGGAGAGCGGAGGACATCATCTTGCTGAACGCCGGGGCGGCCACGTCGCCGCCGGTGCCGTCCGGCACGTCCGCGAAGACCCCGATGACGAACTGCGGGTCCTCGGCGGGCGCCATGCCGATGAACGAGCCCGCGTTGTGCTTGGTGTACTGCCCCTCGACCAGCATCTTGCCGGTGCCGGTCTTGCCCGCCACCCGGTAACCGGGCACCGCGGCCCGGCCGCCCGTGCCGCCCTCGGCGTCGACCACCGACTCCATCATCTCGCGCAGCTCCCGGGCCGTCGTCGCCTTCAGCACCCGGTGGGTCTCCGGCTCCGGCGCGGGCTGGACCGAGCCGTCCTTGCCGGAGATGGTCGCCTTGATCAGGTGCGGCTGGATGTACGTGCCGTCGTTGGCGATGGCGCCGTACCCGGCGGTCATCTGGATCAGCGTGGCGTCGACGCTCATGCCGATCGGCACCGAGCCGGAGGCGGAGCCGCTCCACTCGTCGGGCGCCAGCAGCCGGCCGGTGGCCTCGCCGGGCATGCCGACGTTGGTCGCCCGGCCGAGGCCGAACTTCTGCTGGTACTCGTACAGCTTCTCCTTGCCGAGCTTGTCGGCGATGCGGATGGTCCCGACGTTCGACGAGTACGCCAGCACACCCGGGATGGTGAGCCGGGTGCCGGCCGGCAGCCGGTGGGTGTCCACGAAGTCGTAGCCGCCCCGTTCGAGGCCCGGGCCCACGGTGATCAGCGAGTCCCGGTTGATCAGCCCCTCCTCCAGGGCCGCGCCGATGGTGAACGCCTTGTGCGTCGAGCCGGGGTCGGCGATGACGCTGGTCGCGACGTCCTCGCGGTCCTTGGGCGCAAAGTCCGCCGGCTTGGCCGCGTTGTACGCCGGGTAGCTGGCCTGGGCCAGCACCTCGCCGGTCCGGGCGTTGAGCACCACGGCCGCGGCCACCGTCGCGTTGCTCTTCTCGCCCTGCTGGCTCAGCACCCGCTGCACCTCGAACTGCAGGTCGCGGTTGATGGTCAGCTGGATCGACGAGCCGGGCGAGGCGCCGGTCTCGCGGTGGTAGCCGCCCGGGATCTCCTTGGCCAGGTCGCCCCGGCCGATCTCGAAGACCTTCTTGCCGTCGGTGCCGCGCAGCAGCGTGTCGTAGCGGGCCTCCAGGCCCTCCAGGCCGGTGTGGTCGTCGCCGGTGAAGCCGATCAGGTTGGCCGCGAGGTCGGCGCCCGGGATGTCGCGCCGCTCGTCCCGGTCGGAGCCGATGCCGCGGATCTTCATCGCGGCGATCTTGTCCGCGATCGCGATGTCGACGCCGCGGGCCAGATATTCGAAGCGGGAGGCGCCGCCGCCGGGCCGCTTCTTCTTGGCCATGAGCTGGATCAGCTTCGACGGCGGGATGCCCAGCTCCGGGGAGAGCTGGGCGGCCGCGGCGACCGGATCCTTGATCATCTCCGGGTCGGCGTAGATGTACCGCGCCTCGACGCTGTGCGCCAGGGCCTCACCGGAGCTGTCCAGGATGCTGCCGCGCGGCGCCGGGAGCACCACCTCGGTGAGCCGGTTCTGCCGCTGCTTGAGCAGGCTCTCCGCGGACGCGGCGGAGCCGCCGACCTGGAGCACGACCAGCCGCACGCCGATCGCCACGAACAGGGTCAGCGCGAGCACGGTGCCCAGCCGCAGCCGGCGGGTGCCGTTGGCGAGCCGGGGCGGCGCGGCCGGGATCAGCGGCGCGGGCCGCCGGGTGCCGGGGCGCGCGGGTGCCGCCGCCCGGGCCGGCCGGCCCGCCGGGGCACGCCGGGGTCCGGGTGGGGCCGCTACCTTGCGCTCGCGGGCCATCCGGGCGCTTGCATCGGTACGGGTGGCAGCCGCGCCCCGCCGCGGGTTGGCCGTGGCCCGGTTACGCCCGGCGCCGGCGGTCGCCCGGCCACCCCGGCGCGGCGTCTCGTCCCACTCGTCCTCGTCGGCCCGGGTGCGCGCCCGCGCCGCCCGCGCCGGCTTCTCGGCCGGCTGGTCGCGCTTGTCCCGCCGCGGCTCGCGGGCCTGGTCGCGGCGCTCGTCCGGCTTGCCCCGCCCGTCGCGGTCGCGGCGCTCGTCCGGCTTGCCCCGCCCGTCGCGGTCGCGGCGCGGGGGCGGCTCCTCGTCGGTCTCCCGGCCCCGGTCGCGGACCGGCCGGCCGCCGTCCAGGACCTGCAGCGCGGGACGGAACGGGTCGGTGTTGCGGCCGGTGCGCGGCGACCGGGTGCGCTGGTCGCCCTCGCGCACGGTCCGGCCGCGCGGTGTGTACGCCCGCGCGTCGCCGATGCCACCGAAGCCACGCGTCCGGTCGTCCTCACGCCCGGAGGCCTCGGCGGGTGGCTGGTCGCCAGAAGCGCCGCGCCGGGGCTCCTGGCCCCGGCGCGGTGTCCCGTTGACGCGGGGCGGCACGCGTTACCGCCCGGTCGCCGAGGTGGCGGGGTCCTGCGCGGTGACCGCCACCTCGCCGCGGCCCGGCGTCGGCACCCCGAAGATCTTGCCGTCGGGCAGCCGGATGTACGCCGGGTTCTCGGCCTTGACCAGGCCCAGCCGGCGGGCGGCGGCGTCCAGGCTGCCCGGGCTGTTGTTGGCGGCGATCTGGTTCTCCAGGTCCTGCTGCTGGGAGTCCAGCTTGGCCTGCCGCTTCTGCAGCGAGTCGATCCGGAACGAGTTCTCCGCCGTCTTGGTGTTGATCAGCAGGATGCCGAGCACCCCGGCTACGACGATCGCCACCACGAGCGCGATGAACGGCGCGCGGGGTGCGTTGATCGGCGCGGGCGGCGCCACCCGCAGGCGCGGCGACGTGATCGGGTCACGCTGCTGCTCGGCGGTCAGCTTCAGGGCGGCACTGCCCTGGGTGGCACCGACGGTCGGGTAGCGACGCGCCCCCCGGGCGCCACCGCCCGTCGCGGCACCGGTCGTCGTCCCGGCCGGCGTGCGCCGGCCCTTGCCAACCTGCTCCGTGGTCCGGCCCCCCGACCGCGGCGCAGTGGTCATGCGCTCGCTCAATGTCCCTCCCCCTCCTGGTGTTCCCCCGGGCGTAACCGCCCTTGTCCCCCGTGCGTTGTAGACAGTCGAGGCCGTTCGCGGGCGGCCCCGGTCGTCTGGTCCTGCTGGTCGATCCGTTCCACCGCGCGCAGCTTCACCGAAGCCGCCCGCGGGTTCTCCGCCACCTCCGCCGCGCTGGGCAGCTCCGACCCGCGGGTCAGCAGCCGCACCGAAGGACCCGTCCCGGGCAGCTCGACCGGCAGGTCGATCGGCCCGGTGCTGCGTGCCCTCGCGGCGAAGGCACGCTTGACGATCCGGTCCTCCAACGATTGGTACGACATCACCACAAGGCGCCCCTTCGGTGCCAAGTGGTCCAACGCCGCCGGAACCGCGGCCTCAACCGCGGCGAGTTCCGCATTTACCTCAATACGTAGCGCCTGAAACGTTCTTTTCGCTGGATTTCCACCCGTTCGCCGCGCGGCGGCCGGGATCGCGTCCCTGACCAGGTCCGCGAGCAGCGACGTGGAGACGATCCGGGCCTTCGCGCGGGCCTTGACGATCGCCGAGACCACCCGGGTGGCGAACTTCTCCTCGCCGTACACCCGCAGGATGCGGACCAGCTCGCCGGGCTCGTAGCCGTTGACGACGTCCTCCGCGGTGATCCCCTGCGACTGGTCCATCCGCATGTCCAGCGGCGCGTCCCGGGCGTAGGCGAACCCGCGGTCGGGCTCGTCGAGCTGCAACGACGAGACGCCGAGATCGAACAGGCCACTGTGGAAGCTCCGGTGGCCGAGCTCGGTGAGCACCGCGGGCAGCTCGTCGTAGACCGCGTGCACCAGGTGCGTGCGGTCCGCGAACCGGGCCAGCCGCCGCCGGGAGTGCGCGAGCGCCTCGGTGTCCCGGTCGAGTCCGATCAGGACCACCTCCGGGTGCCGCTCCAGCACCGCCTCGGCGTGCCCGCCCAGGCCCAGCGTGAAGTCGACGTGCACCGCACCCGGCAGCGCGAGGGCGGGGGCGAGCAGCTCGAGACAGCGCTCGAGCAGCACCGGCACGTGCGTGCCGCGCAGCTCCCCCATGTCGACCCCCATAGCCAGCTCTTTCCGCGCTCACCCGGTCCGGCCCGCACATCGACTCCTCGATGCCGGCCCGCCCGGTCGTCCGTCCGTACCGCCAGATCCCCATCCGCTCGTGCCCGTTGCCATCGGGCGCGCCCGACCGGACACACGCCTGGCACCGGGGAAGAGGCGCCAGGAGCGGGAGCGGCTGGAGATCTCGCAGTACGGCAGCAGCGACGTCCGGGCCGTTGCACAGCCCACAGGTGCCACGCCTCACAATCCGCCGGGCAGCACCCCCTCCTCGATGTCGGCGAAGTCGTCCTCGCTCGCCGAGAGGTACTGCTCCCAGGACTGCTTGTCCCAGATCTCCACCCGCGTGCTCGCCCCGATCACCACGAGCTCGCGATCCAGCGCCGCGTACTCCCGCAGGTGCGCCGGGATGGTGACCCGGCCCTGCTTGTCGGGGATCTCGTCGTGCGCGCTGGCGAAGAACACCCGGCTGTAGGCCCGGGCGGCCTTGTGGGTGACCGGCTGTTCGCGCAGCTGGCCCGCGATCCGCTGGAACTCCGGCATCGGGAAGACGTAAAGGCAACGCTCCTGCCCCTTGGTGATCACGACACCTCCCGCCAACTCGTCGCGGAACTTCGCCGGGAGGATCAGTCGGCCCTTGTCGTCCAGGCGCGGGGTGTGCGTGCCGAGAAACATCGGCCCAACCCCCCTGCCCCCCGGCACCGATGCAGAGCCAGCTCTGCGCGGACCGCCTGTCGTCTGGGCCGGCAAATCCTCTCGGAGGCGTTCCTCCGCAAGACCCTGCCACTGCGCTCCACTCTACTCCACTTCCCTCCACCCGCAACCAGAATGACGGCTTCTGCGAACCGGATTCGCGGATGTATCCGCACGTCAGAGCAGGTGGGGCGGAAGTGGAGGGCGGAGCGCTCGCGACCATGGTCCACTTTCCGACATGCCGCCCACCCGGGCACGAAAGTCCCCCGAAATCGGGCGTTGGGGAAGGGCCGGCTGCCCTTCGGCACCGTGCCGGGGAGTGAAGTGGAGGGAAAAGTGGTGCGGACACGACAGCGGGGCGCGACCCCGTCCGGGTCGCGCCCCACTGAACTGTCGTACTGCTCTACTTAGTGCTGTCTCACGCTGTGCTACTCAGTGCTGTCTCACGCGGAGACGAGGCGGCGCACGACGTAGTTCTTGCCGTACACCTTCTGCTTCTTGACCTTGTCGCCCGAGTGCGGCGCGGCCCACATGTAGCCGCCGCCGGCGTAGATGCCGACGTGCGTGCCGTACGAGCCGGACCGGAAGACCAGAAGGTCGCCGGCCTTCTTGTTGCCCTTGCTGACAGCCTTGCCGTACTTCTGCTGCGAGTTGGCCTTGTGCGGCAGCTTCTTGCCGGCGGCCTTGCGGTAGACGTACATGGTGTAGCCGGAGCAGTCGAACCGCTTGGGCCCGGAGGCACCGAACCGGTACGGCGCGCCCTTGTGCTTCTTCGCCTCGGCGATCACCTTGGCACCGCTGACCCCGACCTTGATCCGGGTCGACGGGGTGGCGACGGACTTGAAGCCCTTGGTGCCGGCGAACACGGTGCGGTAGTACGCCGAGTTCGCGGGCTTGCTCCAGAAGGTGACAGTGCCCTTGGAGTTGCTCGACTTGGTCTGGTAGGTCTTCCAGGCCTTGCCGGCCTTGGACCTGATCTGCAGCCGGACCTTGCCGCTGGTGACCGCCTTGCCGGTCTTCGGGTTGATCAGCTTGGTGGTCACCTTGACCTTCGTGCCCCAGGCGATCGACTTCTTGTTGTACGAGGTCTTCACGCTGGGCTTTACCGTCACCGCAGCAGCGGTGACGGGGGCCGGAGCGGCGGATGCCGGTGCGGTGGCGACCAGCTGGCCGGCGCAGAGGCAGAGACCCAGTGACAGAGCGACGGGACCGGTGCCGATGGTGCGACGGCGCCGGTGCGAGGTGCTTTCGTGCACGGTAGAGATATCCCTCCGGCACGCCTGCGAGGTTAGCTGTCGGGTTCGGGCGGGAAGGTTGCCCGGCCACCGCTGGTGGCTTCACCCCAAGGTCCGCATCGGTACGCCGCGAGCGGCGTGCCACGGGACCGGATCTGGGTCCCCCGTCCCTGCCCCCGTATGCCTGTGTTGTCGTTCGCAATCATGGTCGCGCCACCCGGACCGGGGCAGGGCTCGGCGTGGTCCGTGGTGGTGCGAGCGGCGAGCGGACGCTTGCCGGCACCACCCTTGCTACCCGAAATCGGCGTCGGCCGCTGGCCCGTGCTCGACTACTCAACGTGTTTGGCACATGGACGACTGTCCGGTTTGTAACCGGGCCGTGACAAATGCCAGCACCACGGGTAGCAGATCAATTACAGTGCGTCGAAGGTTACGGGTGAAACACAACACATAAAAAGCCCAGGCGGGGTGATCATGGGCGGCGGCCGGGTCGGGAGATTGCGGCCGTAAACGCCCCCAGCGGCGCAAACTCGGCGACGGACGGCGCCGGGGAGATCATCCGTTCGGTGGAGGTGCCCGCCCCACCGCCCGGACCGGTGAGCGGGACCCGGGACCACTCGACGTAGTGTCCGTTTCCGGTACCCTCGTCGCCGTGACGGACGGGAAGATGCCCCTACGGGCCAAGGTCGCGACCTCCGTGTCGCGAACCGCTGCGGCGCTCTCACGGGCGGCGGGCCGCGGCGACGGCTCGGTGATCGGCGGGTGGATCGGTCTCAAGATCGATCCTGACCTGCTGAAGAACCTGGCCGCCGGCCGCGCGATCGCGCTGGTCTCGGGGACCAACGGCAAGACGACCACGACCCGGTTCACCGCGGCCGCCCTCGGCGTGCTGGGCCCGGTCGCCACCAACTCCTTCGGCGCCAACATGCCCACCGGGCACACCTCGGCCCTGGCCAAGGCCGGCGCCACCCCGTTCGCGGTGCTCGAGGTCGACGAGCACTACCTGGCCCGGGTGATCGACGAGACCACACCGCGGGTGGTGGCGCTGCTCAACCTGTCCCGCGACCAGCTCGACCGCGCCAAGGAAGTCGCCATGATGGCGCAGATGTGGCGCACCGCCCTGGCCGCCCACCCGGACGTGCACGTGGTGGCCAACGCCGACGACCCCATGGTGGTCTGGGCGGCGATCAACACCGCGCACGTGGTCTGGTTCAGCGCCGGCCAGCGCTGGCACGACGACTCGTTCGTGTGCCCGGAGTGCGGCTCGCCGATCGAACGGGCCAACGGCGACTGGCGGTGCACCGGCTGCCCGCTGCGCCGCCCGCAGGCCCAGTGGACCGTCGAGGACGACGGCGTGGTCGACCCCCGCGGCGACTGGCACCTGGTCAAGCTCCAGCTCCCCGGTCACGTCAACCTCGGCAACGCGGCGACCGCGCTGGCCGTCGCCGCCGAGTTCGGCGTACGGCCGATAGAGGCCGTCCCCCGCCTGGCCGGGGTCGCCTCGGTGGCCGGCCGCTACGCCCAGGTCGAGCGCGACGGCCGCAACATCCGGCTGCTGCTGGCGAAGAACCCGGCGAGCTGGCTCGAGGCGTTCGACATGGCGGAGGTGGCACCCACGCTGCTGTCCATCAACGCCCGCGACCCCGACGGCTTCGACACCTCCTGGCTCTACGACGTCGACTTCTCCCCGCTGCGCGGACGGCAGGTGCTGATCACCGGCGACCGGGCCTTCGACCTGGCGGTCCGGCTCGAAGTGAACGATGTGGCCTTCCGGCACGTGCATACCTTCGACGAGGCGGTACGAGCCAGCCCACCGGGACGCCTCGAAGTGATCGCGAACTACACGGCGTTCCAGGACATCCGAGCGGAGTTGGACCGTGTCAACTGAGAGCACCCTCCGGATCGTGTGGATCTACCCGGACCTGCTGTCGACGTACGGCGACCGGGGCAACATGCTGATCCTGGGCCGCCGGGCCGCGCTGCGCGGCATCCCGGTGGAGACCTACGAGGTCCGCTCCGACCAGGCCATGCCGACCACGGCCGACATCTACCTGATCGGCGGCGGCGAGGACGGCCCGCAGGCGCTGGCGGCCCAGCGCCTGATCGCCGACGGCGGCCTGCACCGCGCCGTGCAGCAGGGCGCGGCCGTGCTGGCCGTGTGCGCCGGTTACCAGCTCTTCGGCAGCTCGTTCTTCGCCAAGGGAGCCAAGTGCGCCGGGCTGGACCTGCTCGACCTCAGCTCCGACCGGGGGGAGACCCGCGCGGTGGGCGAAGTTCGCGGCGACATCGATCCGCGGCTAGGGTTGCCCCCGTTGACCGGCTTCGAGAACCACGGCGGCCGGACCCACCTGGGTCCCGGGGTGGCCCCACTGGCCCGGGTGACCGCCGGCATCGGCAACGACGGGCAGACCGAGGGCGCCTGGCACGGCAAGATCCTCGGCACCTACGCGCACGGCCCGGCACTCGCTCGCAACCCAGCTATAGCCGATCTGCTACTGCGTTGGGCGATCGGCGCGGATAGCCTTACAGCGCTCGACGACACCTGGGCCGACCGGCTCCGCAGCGAGCGGCTCGCCGCCGCCGGCACCGCCTGAGCCATCCGGCGCCCGACCAGCCGACCTGGAACGACGAGATTTAGGGGTACGCCTGCATGACTGACACCCTGATCGCCCCGCGGGGCATCGTAAACCCCGCCACGGACCCTCAGGCCAGCACGCAGCACCAGGCGCCCCCGATGGGTTGGCGCCACCGCCTCGTCCGCTTCGGCATCCTGGGCGCAGTGGTAGCCGGCCTCGGCGTCGCCGCCGCGGTCCTGCCGCTGCAGGCCATCGCCGACTCCGTCGTCGCCCTCGGCCCGGCCGCCGCGGTCGCGATCGCGGTGGTCGGCGGCCTGCTCCTGTCGGTGCTGGTCCCCCGCACGGCGATCACCCTGGCCTGCGGCGCCCTGCTCGGCCCGGCCACCGGCGCGGCCACCGCCCTGGCCGCAGCCATGATCGCCGCCGTGGCGACCTACTACGCGGGCCGCTGGGCCGGCCGAGGCGCCCTGGGCTCCCGGGCCGGCAAGCTCGAACGCCTCGACGGCTGGCTGAACCGCCGCGGCCTGGCGGCGGTGCTCCTGGTCCGTTTCCTGCCCCTGGCCCCGTTCGGCCTGGTCGGGTACGCCTACGGCACAACCTCGGTCTGCCGCAAGCGCTACCTGCTGGGCACCACGCTGGCCGCGGTCCCGTCGGCGGTCTCGTACGCGGTGATCGGCGCCGCGGTGGCCTCCCCCGGCTCGATGAACCCACTGACACTGGCCCCGGCCGCGATCGGGTTCGCGCTGACGACAACGATCGTGCTGCGCTGGCGCCTGGCCGCCCGCCGCGACGCTGCGGCGGCACTGGCCGCGGCCTGACCCCCCCCAGCGACAAACGACGAACGGCCCGCCGCACCTGCGACGGGCCGTTCTGCGTCCCCACCAACCCCCTCAGCCACTCGACCCGCCCGACCACTCGCCCCGTCGACCCACTCAACCCCTCAGCTCCCTCGGCCCGCCCAAGCGACCCAACCGGCACTGTCCACTCAGGCCCGCTCGACCCCCTCGACCCGCTGGACCCACTCGACCCACTCGACCCACTCGACCCACTCGACCCACTCGACCCGCTCAACCCACTCAACCCACTCGGGCCGCTCGGGCCGCTCGGGCCGCTCGGGCCGCTCGGGCCGCTCGGGCCGCTCGGGCCGCTCGGGCCGCTCGGGCCACTCGGGCCACTCGGGCCACTCGGGCCACTCGGGCCACTCGGATCACTCGGATCACTCGAACCACCACACGCACAACTCAGTCCACGCGGGCGACTCAGGGGCTGAGGCACTCGGCCGCCCGGACCCCTCGGGCCTATGACCACCCAGGCCACCCGGACGACTCTCCCTTCTTCGGCAGCCCGGATCCTTCTCTGGCATCCCGGTCGACGCATTCGGCCCCGGACTCTCCACTCCGGTAGCCACCTCAGTACGCCTACCAACTCTCACGGCCAACAGCCCACTCAGCGCCCCGCCTCGACCGGCGACTCCGCACCACCCAGGCACATCAACTCCCCCGGGAGGGGGATCTTGGTACTGGATGGCCCTTCCAGGGGCCACCGTTTACCAAGGTCTACTCGGCGCGCGCCATATGTCCGGTCAGCGCAAGTCGTGCGGGATATCCGCTAGCCGCCTCGCGGGCGAATCTTGTGGACACCGGGATGCTCGACATCCGCCACTCCGACTGTTCACAACCTGACCGCGACTTTGATGCCTATATAGGCGATTTCTTGCCCACCAGGTGTGGATGTTGATGACTTCTGGTCAGCTCCTCACCCGCCCGCTCCAAGATTGCGGCGATCGAGCGCAGCAGCCCGATCGGGAACGCAACAAGGCACGTTATGGGCCATTCGTCGCCCGTCAGTGACCGGTCCACCGCGACCGGCGCGCGCCAAGGCGCCAGTCGGCCAGCAGCCACGGCAACGGCAACACCGGCAGCCGACGGCGGGCGGGCGGCAGGCGTGCAGCGAGCGGGCGGGCGGGCGGCAGGCGTGCAGCGAGCGGGCGGGCGGGCGGCAGGCGTGCAGCGAGCGGGCGGGCGGGCGGCAGGCGTGCAGCGAGCGGGCGGGCGGGCGGCAGGCGTGCAGCGAGCGGGCGGGCGGGCGGCAGGCGTGCAGCGAGCGGGCGGGCGGGCGGCAGGCGTGCAGCGAGCGGGCGGGCGGGCGGCAGGCGTGCAGCGAGCGGGCGG